>CALFUW010000027.1 GCA_937929815.1 uncultured Flavobacteriales bacterium
GTATAGCCGGCTTCCTATTTTTCAAAGACAAGGAGATACAGCTTATAAGCCAGGGCTTGAACGTGCTCTTGCTCTGATGCACTGGCTTAATCACCCCTATAAGAGCTATCCATGTATCCATGTAGGAGGTACCAACGGAAAAGGTAGCGTATCCCACTTAATTGCAGCAGTGCTACAGTCTAAAGGACTTAAAACAGGACTATATACCAGCCCTCACTTATATGACTTTAGGGAGCGAATCAAAATAAACGGAAATAAAATTGATCAAAACTTTGTGCTTCAATTCGTTGAAAGGTTTAAAAATGAAATGGCCTTCTCTGTAGAACCAAGTTTTTTTGAGCTTACGATGTCTATGGCTTTTGAATACTTTGCACACAGTGAGATCGATATCGCAGTTGTGGAAGTCGGTATGGGTGGACGATTAGATTCTACCAATGTGATTACACCCATAGTAAGTGTTATTACCAATATTGGGTGGGATCATATGCAATTTCTGGGCGACTCTCTGCCAAAAATTGCCCTTGAAAAGGCTGGAATTATAAAACCCGAAGTACCGGTAGTCATTGGCGAACGACAACCAGAGGTGGCCGATATATTCGAACAGGTAGCATCTGTAAAACATGCACCTTTGTACTATGCATCCGATTTGTATCCAGAGCTGGACTTTGAGTGTGAGTTAAAAGGCGATTATCAGAAAAAAAATACACGAACTGCCTATGCTGCTCTTCAGCTCTTGCCCAAAGATATAAAGCCCTCTCAGGAAGAAATCCTATCGGGATTTACTCATGTTAAAAAATACACCGGACTTCGCGGTCGTTGGGAGCTTCTATCAGAACGACCTTTGGTCATCGCAGACACAGCACATAATTTTGACGGTATCAAGGTGGTAATGGAGCAATTACAAAAAGAAAAACGTGGAAGACTATTTATGGTATGGGGCATGGTACGAGATAAAGATCCGGCTAAAATCTTTACACTTCTGCCAAAGGATGCATATTATGTATTTACCACCCCGGACGTTCCAAGGGCCATGCCAATACCTGACCTAGAAATAAACGCCGATACATTCGAACTATCTTATGAATCTGTGCCAGGAGTCATCCAAGCATATACCAAAGCATTACAACTGGCGACTGAAGAAGACACCGTGTATGTAGGAGGAAGCACATTTGTCGTCGGGGATCTTCTCAAAGAGTTGGATCAATGATCATACAGCAATGATCGAAACAGCTTACATTCTATGCGGGGGAAGAGGCACGCGGATGGGTACGATTTCGGAATCTATTCCCAAACCAATGCTTCCACTTCTTGGAAAACCCGTGCTCGAACATATCCTTCTCCAATGTAAGAGCAATGCGATTACCAATATCTGCTTGATTACCGGCCATCTGGGCCATGTGATCAAAAATTATTTTAAAGACGGAAGTCGTTGGCATCTGTCCATTGAGTATTTCGAAGAGGAAGAACCACTGGGAACAACCGGTGCATTCAAATTTCTGGAAAATGAACTGCCGGAGACTTTCTGGATCTTTTACGGCGATGTCATTTTTGATGCTGATTTGATTCAAATGGTTCGGTATCACCGCGATAAAAAAGCTGAAATGACCATTGCGGTGCATCCGAATGACCATCCGTACGACAGCGATCTGATTGTGACCGATTCGACAGGCCGAGTCCTCCGCGTACATTCAAAACCCCATACTAGGCATTTAAAAGCGCGCAATCTCGTCAATGCCGCTTTGTATTTGACTGAAAAAAATGTAATCCGACACCTCCCATATGGAAAGAGTGACTGGGGTCGGGATCAATTACCGTTACTGACAAAAAAAATACCGGTGTATGCATGGCGTACCACGGAATACATAAAAGATATCGGTACACCTGATAGGATCAAAAAGGTGGAAAGTGATTTGATATCCGGAAAACCCTCCAGAAGGAATTTAAGAAATCTTCAGAAAGCTATTTTTTTAGACCGAGACGGGGTTCTCAATAAAGATATTGACTTAATCCATAGACCCGAACAACTCAAAGTTTATCCTTATACTGCCAGAGCTGTACGAAAAATAAATCAGAGCGACTATTTGTCCATCGTGGTCACAAATCAAAGTGTGGTAGCCAGAGGTCTTGTGGATTTGGAAGGTCTGGACCAAATACACGCCGAATTGGATTATGCTCTTGCTCTGGAGCACGCCTATCTGGACGATCTGTACTACTGTCCGCATCATCCGGATAAAGGATATCCGGGTGAGATTGCAAAGTTAAAAGTGGAATGCAACTGCCGGAAACCTGCCCCCGGAATGCTCTTGCAAGCAGCCGAAAAATACAATATCAATCTGGCAGATAGTTGGATTATCGGCGACCGACAAGCAGATATTGAGGCTGGAAAACTGGCAGGTTGTCAGACTGTTGGAGTTTTAACCGGCAATGCTCTGAAAAATATTTACATCGCGCCTGATTTTATTTTTCACAACCTTGAGCAGGCAATCGACTATATAATCGAAGACCCACACAAGAACCCCTCAAATGTCATCTACCGGAACTTTCTTCATTCTGACAAAAGACCCTATCTAATAGGTATTGCAGGAAACACAGGAAGCGGAAAATCAACTTTTGCAACCTATCTGACTAAATATTTTCAAAGAAGAAATGTAAAAGCAATCAAAATAGAACTCGACCACTGGATCCTGGCTCCTGAATTTCGCAGCGAAACTCATGACCTGAGAGAAGTATATCAGATTGACCGGATCGAAGAAGATTTGAAGAAGATTATAAGCGGGGAATCTATCATTCCTCCCGGATATAAAAGACACCCAACGTGGAAAACCACCCCTCCGCGATATGAATTAACTCCTGATACTGATGTACTCATCGTGGAGGGTATAGTAGCATTTATGCCGGAAATACTCAAATACAGATTTGACTACAAGGTTTTTTGTGAAGCTACTGAACAAAGATTTATGGATAATCTCTATAGCCTCAACAGTTGGAAAGGCAGAAGTAAGGAAGAAATCGGTTATCTGATCGAACGCAGGAAACAAACAGAATATCAGATAATCCAAAAACAAAAAAATATGGGAGACATGCAGCTCACTCTTAAATGATAAACCAACATTTATCTCACCGGTAAAAACCCGTCGACACCTCTCTGCTTCACAGCCAAACACAATTAAAATACCTGTAAAACTCATTGCTGAAAATCTCTTGGAATTGGAAAGGAAATATTTTAAATTATATAAGAATCAAATTTTTAGTTTTGCAGTCCTTTTTTTTAAATTCGTTTAAATTTCAACTAATCATTGCGTAGGACGAAGAAAATTAATATCTTTACTCATATACACGAGGAGGAAAAATGAATAATTCATCTTTAGGAGAAAGTCTGAAGAAATTTTTTGGGTTTAATACCTTCAAAGGAAATCAGGAAGCGGTCATCAAAAGTCTACTCGACGGAAACGACACATTTGTAATCATGCCCACCGGCGGGGGCAAGTCATTGTGCTATCAGCTACCTGCTCTGATGAGTAAAGGTACGGCCATCATAGTATCACCTCTGATTGCACTTATGAAAAATCAGGTAGATTCTATGCGGGGATTTTCCACGGAAAACGGTGTTGCCCACGTTCTGAATTCATCCCTTACCAAAAGGGAAATACAACAAGTAAAAGATGATATCACCAACGGGATTACAAAAATGCTCTACGTGGCTCCCGAGAGCCTGACAAAAGAGGAAAACATCGATTTTCTGAAATCGGTGACCATTAGTTTTTACGCTATTGATGAGGCACACTGCATCTCCGAATGGGGACATGACTTCAGGCCCGAATACCGCAATCTGCGGTCTATCATGACAAAAATTGGTAAGAAACCCATAATTGCACTGACTGCTACGGCTACACCCAAAGTACAGAGCGACATACAGAAAAACCTTGGGATGGAAAACGCGCTTGTGTTTAAATCCTCCTTTAATAGAGAAAATCTGTACTATGAAATCCGACCTAAAGTAAATACCGAAAAGGAAATCATCAAATTTATCAAAAACAACATCGGTAAAAGCGGAATCATCTATTGCATGAGCCGTAAAAAAGTAGAAGAATTGGCTCAGACCCTTCAGGTAAACGGAATCAAAGCGCTGCCATACCATGCAGGCCTCGACAGCAATACACGCGCACGGCATCAGGATGCCTTTCTCATGGAAGAAATTGATGTAATCGTTGCAACCATAGCCTTCGGAATGGGTATCGATAAGCCCGATGTCCGCTTTGTGATCCATTACGACATGCCCAAATCGCTTGAAAGCTATTATCAGGAAACAGGCCGCGCAGGTCGTGACGGGGGTGAAGGCAACTGCATCGCCTTCTATGCGTATCAGGACCTCGAAAAAATGGAGAAACTCATGGCCGGAAAACCCGTGGCTGAACTGGAAATTGGCAAGCAACTAATTGCAGAAACTATCGCCTATGCAGAAACCTCCGGTTGTCGTCGCAGATACCTGTTAAAATACTTTGGAGAAGAGTTTTCAGAAGAAAACTGCAATAACATGTGCGACAACTGCCGTAATCCCAAAGAAAAATTTGATGCCCAGGATGATGTTAAACTTGTTTTAGAAACAGTACTCTCCGGCCAAAACAGATTTAAGGCAGCTCAGATCGTTGCCATTTTGAAAGGAAATCTCAATCAACAACTGAGATCCTATAAAGTCGATGAATATGAACAATTCAATGAAGGTGCAGACAAGAGCGAACACTACTGGAACAGCGTCATACGGCAATGCATAGTCAACGGTTTGCTTGAAAAAGAAATTGAGACCTACGGTATATTAAAAATTACTCCCGAAGGCAGAAATTTCATAATGTATCCTCAACCCTTTATGATGGCAGAGGATACCAATTTCCAAGGGATTACGGATGATGACGATGATGTAATACTAGCAGGCAAAAGTGGAGCTGCTTTTGATGAAGTACTCTTCAAAATGCTCAAAGACGTTACTAAAGCAGAGGCTAAGAAAAAAGGAATTCCTCCTTATGCCGTATTTCAGGAAAGTGCACTGAATGAGATGGCTCTGCACTATCCGACGACGCTCGAAGAGCTAAAAAACATACCAGGGGTAGGTGAGGGCAAGGCAAAAAAATTTGGTCAACCCTTCGTCGATCTGATTGCTAAATATGTAAAAGAAAACAACATCGAAAAGCCAGAGGACTTTGTCATGAAGTCTGTGGTCAACAAGTCCAGTCTAAAAGTATTCATAATTCAGTCAACCGACCGGAAGGTGGCCCTCGACGACATTGCCAAGGCCAAAGGGCTTACGATGGACGAACTGCTTGACGAAATTGAGGCCATCGTCAACTCTGGTACACGAATTAACATCAATTACTACCTGGAGAAAAAACTAGACGAAGATCAGATAGAAGAAATATTTGACTATTTTATGGAATCAGAAACCGATTCCATTCAAGAGGCTTGCAATGAATTTAGGGGAGAGTTTTCTGAAGAAGAAATTCGCATGGTCCGTATAAAATTTATGAGCGAGGTAGCAAATTAATAGTGTGAGTTTGGTTTATCCTTTATGGTACAGTGTCTTTTCTATTGAGACATCTCCACCAGGTCTTTGGATTGCTGGTGCCGGAGGTCCTTTCATCAGATGATTTTTAATTAAATATGGGATCCAACCGGTAGATGATTCCGTTGGATTCATCTGAAAAATAGATGAATCCATCCGTTGATTCAACCACATTTCGAATACGACCTTCACCTTTGAAATATCGGGTCTCCGATACAAGGCGTCGGTTGGAAAATGAAGTTCGGTTCAGATGTTGGCCAGCCAGGGCGCCGATCATCAAGAAACCCCTCCAGCCCGGATATTTGTCAGAAGATATGAATGCCATTCCGCAAGGTGCGATGCTGGGAGTCCAGTGATGAATCGGAGATTCTGTACCTGGATAGGTTGGATCAGCAATCTTTCCACCGCCGTACTGTTCGCCATAGGTAGCCAGCGGCCAGCCGTAGTTTAAGCCTTTCTGGATAATGTTAATTTCATCTCCCCCCTGAGGTCCATGTTCATGTGCCCACAGCTCGCCAGTAAGAGGGTGAAGAGCTAGTCCCTGAATATTGCGGTGTCCATATGTCCAGATTTCGGGTAAGAAATCAGGGTTATTTACAAATGGGTTATCAGACGGTACAGATCCATCATCATTGAGTCGAAGTAAGCAGCCCATATGGTTTTTGGTATTTTGGGCCTGCTGCATGCTGCCACGATCTCCCAGTCCCAGGTAGAGGTGCCCTCTCTTGTCAAAAACCATTCTGCTTCCGAAATGCACACCTGCAGCAGTGAATGCATTGGCCACAAAAATTTCCTGAAAATCCTCCAACTTCTCGTTTAGGAAAGTTGCTCTCCCCACGGCTGTGGTATACAATCCATTGACCCATTTCGTGAAGCTGAAATAAACGAGGCCATTCTGTCTGAAAGACGGATGTAGCCTTATATCCATCAATCCCCCCTGTCCAAAAGGCACAGCCCCGGGCACTTTAAAAATTACTTTTTTCGAACCAGTGCGGACATTTCCGAGCAGTACGTCGCCGGATTTTTCAGTAATGAGCACAATACTGTCGTTGATAAAAACCATTCCCCAGGGGGTAGTAAGACCAGTTATAACCGGCGTTTTGACCACATCCTTTATTGGATTGTACCTGTCTGATGGTGGCATGTCCGTCGTATTTTTTTGACAGCTGAGCTGAGACGTCGCAAAAATGAACATACACACGACGACTGTTCGGATTTTAAAACCTCGCATGCAGATCGGATTAGGGTTGGCTTTCAAATATATTGCTAAAGTGTAAAATATACACTTATTTTGTGCCAAAGAGCTGATTCAATGAAAAAAATATTACTTCTTTATTGTACCCTGAATACAATATTGCTGAACGGACAGATGAGGACAGTTACCTTCCAAGTAGATATGAGCCAACAGACAGTTGATACAGCAGGTGTACATATTGCCGGCAGTTTTCAAAACTGGAATCCTGCCTCCTCACAAATGACACTTACCACTAACAACATCTACAGCTTCACTACACAGATCCCCCAGGGTACAACGATTCAGTTTAAATATATCAATGGAAATTCATGGGCTGGTGAAGAGCAGGTGCCTTCTTCCTGTGGAGTATCCAATGGGTTCGGAGGATACAACCGAACACTAACTGTCACGCAGGATACTGTGTTGCCGGTCGTATGCTTTGCTTCGTGTACAGCATGTCAGGCACTGCCTCCGACCAAAATGGTCACATTTCAGGTAAATATGTCAAACGTACCAACCGTGAGTCCGCTTGGAGTACGAATAGCCGGAAATTTTCAAGGTTGGAACCCTGCCTCCACGCCCTTGACCCAAAGCGGAAGCATCTGGAGTATCACCGTTGCACTTCCCGTTGGTCAGTTGATTGAATATAAATTCATCAATGGCAATGCCTGGGGGCAGGATGAATCTGTACCGGCTGCATGTGGCACCGGTACTCCGACCAACAGATTTCTGACCGTTCCCGGTAATGACACCGTTCTGCCAGCAGTCTGTTTTGGTACCTGCAATACCAATTGTCCGGTGATTCCACCAGCTCCTAAAAAGGCAGTAACATTCAATGTAGACTTGGGTCAGGTGACTGTAAGTCCCAATGGGGTTCATGTAGCCGGAAATTTTCAAGGTTGGAATCCTGCTACTTCACCCATGTCGTTGGATACTACGACTGGCATCTTCACCCGGATCGACTCCGCTTCGGTCGGTGACACAATTTTTTACAAATTCATCAATGGCAATGCCTGGGGCCAGGATGAGGCCGTACCTGCTTCTTGTGGCCTGGGTAGTACTACTCCTAACCGATGGTTTGTAATGCCAAATACAGATACGATACTTCCGGTGGTGTGTTTTGGAATGTGTGGCCCCTGTCCGGTGCCTCAGCCTCGTAATGTAACCTTCAGAGTAGATATGAAAAACTTACCGGTCTCACCCAACGGAGTCTATCTGGCAGGAAGCTTTAATAATTGGTCTCCATCAGCCACACCCATGACTGCAAATGGCACAATTTACTCAATTACTCTGGTGATCAATGCCGGTACATCCGTTCAATACAAATTCTTGAATGATTCGTCGTTTACGGCGGCCGAAATGGTGCCACCTGCCTGTGGGGTCAGTGATGGATTCGGAGGTTTTAACCGTGTGCTGAGTATTACGGAAGACACAGTACTTCCGGCCGTATGTTATTCCCAGTGCGACACTTGTCCGGTTCAGCTCCCAACCTCCAAAGTGACTCTCTCTGTCTTGACAAATGGCATACAGGTTTCACAACAGGGAATGTTTGTAGCAGGGACTTTTAATGGATGGAACTTCCTTCAGCATCAGATGAATCCGTCAGGTCCTGATCGCTACGAAATTGCCCTTGACTGGCCTATAGGTGAGCAAATATTGTATCGGTTTTCAACAACAAATAGCCCTGTCGGGCAAGAATTTATCACTGGTCCTTGTGGATTTCTCGGTTCTCGCCAAATGACTGTGCCTGCCAATGACACGATTCTACCCGATGTGTGTTTTGAGCGTTGTGATTTGGTATGTACTTCGTTTAATGTCCATGAGACTGCCTTTACAGAAGTGTTTTCCAGGTATGCCAATGGTGTGTTAGAAATTTCAGGATTGCCCAAAGGGGGAATTCCGGTTGTCATAAGGATTACAGACATTTCTGGAAGAAGTATTTACCAGACTCAATTTAGCTCGACAGGTGTGTGGACTGACGCAATAGATCTATCCGCCGGTGTGTATCTGATTCAGCTTTATTTTGATAAAAAAATTCATACCTTTAAAGTTCCTGTATTCACTGGTAGATGATGATTTTTATCCGGATCTTTCTCTAAGTTTACAGAAACTCGCTTCCTCGTCGCTACCTTAATGTCATGAATTTAACTTTAGTTATAAAAGGTAAATGAACTTTTTCTTCGGGATTTACAATGAATCGGTTTTTCTTTAACAAATGAATCGCCTGTAAATATATTTATCTGTTTTTGAGAAAGATATGTTTGCGTTAAACATTCATTTTACCTGGATTGCTGTTGTTTGTAATTTAATTTTTTAATTTTATATTCAATGATGTGTTCATCGGGATCAAAGGGTTTAACCTTATCCAGCCCCATAAGCTCGACGGCTTTCTGAACAAGCATTTCTTCGGAATATTCATTAATGTTTCGGATAAATTTTCTTTCCATTATATATCGTGAACTTCTTAGAATTTCGGAGATCGGTACCATACCGACCAGCTCAGAGCCTTTTAGTTCGATACCTCTCCTTCGAGCCAAGGTTTCCGTTAGCAGATATACCTCGCCCATGCCGTTAACTGAGATATCTACCAGATTGAACGAAACCTGTGAAAGATTAAATTCAGGGATATACCATCCAATGGCCTTTACACTTTTCAAAAGACCTGGGATGCGTACAAACCCACCGCCGGGAGCGGGAACAATCTTACCTAACTCCCGTATTTCGTAGGCAATTTCATTGGCTATTTTGTCGTCTTTATCCAGCAGATTGACATTATAAGCTACTAAAACTCCGCGAGTGCCAATCACTGTTACTCCAAATTTAGAAATTGTATTTGGGTGAATTGATCCGAAATCAGGCCTCCAGTCGCGTTGTTTTAGCTTTTCCTGAAGGCCTTCATACTCCCCTTTGCGGATGTTTGCCAGGTTGGATCGCAAGTTGCTTCGGGCATTTTTTTCATAAAAATATCCGGCTATGCCGAGTTCATTACCAACCCGATGAGCAAATTGTGCAACTTTAGGAATCAATTCATTATCTGTGATGCCTTCCCATGCAACAAAAGGACATACATCGACTGCTCCGATTCGAGGGTGAGAACCCTGGTGCTTTGACATATCAATTAGTTCTAAGGCAGTCTTATAAATCTGAAATGCTGCTTCGAAAACAGCGTTGACCTCTCCAATAAATGTGTACACAGTTCGGTTCGCAGAAATCCCACTATCAATGTTCAGGAGCATGACATTCGGTATTGATGTAATAGCATCCGCTATAGTTTTGATAATTTCGGGGTTACGCCCTTCGCTTACATTGGGCACACATTCGATCAGTGGGGTTGTCATAGGGTTAGCTTTGCTTGGTTTCAATACTTTTTATAACGTCGAGTACAATTTGGGCCAGAAATTTTCCTGCAGCCATTTTTTCTATAGGAGTGGGGGCAAGCTCAGGGGCAGCTTCAGACAGATGCACATATTTGATCTGTAATAAGGATGCGGCTTTTTTAATCAGAGAGCGCATCATCTCAGGAGAAAATCCGCACGGATTGTATGCGCTGGCGGGAAGTCCCGTCACTGCGTCGAGATCAACTTCCAGTCCGCAGGGTTCAATGCTGAAATTTTCCAGAGCTTTATCCATCATTATGAGCCACTCACTGCGTTTGACGGCCAGAAGATCGTCGTACGATGTATATGTGACTACACCGTTGTTTTGGATGGACTGAATTATAAATTCGTTGTTAAACTCTGTCTGTAATCCAAAGATGTGGTAATACTTGACCAGCTGTTCGTGAATAGCGTAGCTGAATCCATTTCCGGAATGACGACCTTCCATCGCTCTCAAGTCAGCATGCATATCAATGTTCATGACTGCCAGAGGTTTCGACAGGGCAGTAGAAAATCCTTTAATGATGGGATAGGAATTGTTGTGACCGCCACCGATAGCAATCAGGATTTTACCATGCGAAGCAATATACTCTGCCATATCCGCCACTATGGTATCAATTTCGGATGTCAGCTCTCTTAGCTTGACCAGATCAGTATTACGGCCAGGCGACAGCCCAGAAGATGCGGCCATCAGGTCATTGAGATTCAAAGATCCTCCTATTGCAATGTTATGACCGTTGTAAATGCGATTGCTTTGCATATTAAGCATGGCAGGCAGGAAATACCTCCACGCACTTTCAGCTCCGGATCTTCCGAAATTGGCACGTATTCCAATATCCTCAGGAATTCCTATGATCACATACTTTATTTGCTGATTTTGTATAATTTCATAAAATTCATTTTCGTTTTGGGGCACCCGGCATACCTGACCAATACGGGTTTCCCCCGGCCTTTTAATCAACTGGGCGGATATTACCTCATCGCTCACAAAGGTGAGTCTCTCCATTATGGCCGAATCAATCCACTTTTCCATTTATGATGGTTTTATATATGAGATTTTCTGAAAAAAAATACGGGATTTGACTGAAATCATCGATGTGCTCAGTGAGCAAAAATGAAGCCATCTTCCCACGCTCGATGCTGCCGTGAGTTTGTCCTAAATCCATGGCAAAGGCACCGTTTATCGTAGAGAAGGCAAGGGCTTCTTCAGGGAGCATTTTCATCTTGATGCAGGCCAAAGCTATTACAAAGTTCATATTTCCAGAAGGACAGCTACCGGGATTAAAGTCAGAAGCAAGTGCCACGGCTACGTTTTTCTTTTTCATTTTTTTATAATCGGGGTAGGGCAGATTCAGAAAAAAAGCCGTACCCGGAAGCAATGTAGCAATTGTTTCGCTTTGAGATAAGGCGTCGAACTCTTCTTCGCCTGCACGTTCGAGATGATCAACACTTAAAGCCCCGTGCAATACACCTACTTGTACACCACCGGAGTAGTCTAGTTCGTTGGCATGAATTTTAGGCTTAAATCCATACTTTGAAGCAGCCTCCAGAATTCGGGCTGTCTGATCGACGGTAAAGAATCCTTTGTCACAAAAGACATCGACGTAATCGGCAAGTCCGCTGTCGGCTACCACTGGCAGCATTCTTTCAATTAGGTAGTTTACGTATCCTTCCTGATTGTTTTTAAATTCAGGAGGTACAGCGTGTGCTCCGAGAAACGTTGATTTGATGACTACGTCGGTTAGTTCCTTTAATCTGCGAATCACCGTCAGCATTTTCAATTCGGAAGCCAGATCCAATCCGTAGCCGCTTTTGATTTCGACTGCGACGGTACCTGTCTTAATCATAGACTGAAGACGTTGCAGGGCGCCCTCAAGAAGTTCTGAATCACTCATCTTTCTGAGCATAAGGGCTGATTGTATGATCCCTCCTCCCTTTGCGGCAATTTCTTCGTAGGACAACCCTTTAATTTTATCCACAAACTCTTCATGTCGCGACCTGGGAAATATGATATGGGTATGGCTATCGCAGTATCCGGGCAGGATACTTCGTCCGGTGCAGTCGATGATATCAGCTTCCGTTTCGACATTTTTTAAATCATTCATAAGACCATAGTCGATGATTGTATCATCTTCGATTTTTAAATAGGCGTTTTCCAGGGTTTTCAGCTGCATGTATTCATTGCCTCGCAGGGCACGTGTGATCCCTTCGGATATTCCATAGATTTTAAAAACGTTTGTATAATATCGGATAGCCATTATGAAATAAAATATATGGGGCTAAGGTATCTAAGAATCGGATTTTGAATGTCAACTACATACTAATTCTAACGTCTTGACGGAGGTATTTTTCCAAAGAGAACAAAATCAGACAGTCTGGCTTGTCCAAATACCGGCATAAAAGAGCGATTATATGCGGATAAGTGATGAGTATAGCTTCATCCATTCATGCCCTACTTTTTCTGGAGTAAGACTCAAGGCGTGCTGACGAGCTTTAGCCGACAATTCGTCACGTAGAGAATCATTGTGCCAGAGTGTTTCTATGATTTGAATAAGGTCTTCTGTGCTACCTGATGTCTGGCATTCGGGCAGCCCTGAGGCTTCAGTAAGACAAGGTGATGGACCGGTGACACAAACTTTGCCAGCTGCTGCTGCCTCTAGTGGAGGTAGTCCAAAACCTTCAGCTACTGATGGATAAACTACCAGTGAGGCATGTGCATACCATGCTGCCAATTCCCTTGTATCCTTCGGCTTTACATGATATAAAAGGTTGTTCTGACGCAGTCGGTTGTACATAGGATGCACCTCCTTTTCGTAACTTTTTTTTACATGACCCACCAGTACAATGGGAATTTTTAAGTGATCGATTGCTCTGAGCAACGAGAGTGTATTTTTTCGGGGCTCTATGGTACCGACGGTTAGAATAAATCTATCGTAGGGGGGTGAGACTAAATATTTGAAGACAGGTGCATTGTAAAAATCAGGATGAACACTCTGATAAATGACTCTGCAGCGAGTATTAAGAATGTGGTAGTGAGCCACCAGTTCTGACATGGTCTGCCGGCTAATACAGTGAACAATGTCTGCTGCATCCAGTGCCTGTCTCAATTTGTAGTCATAGAGGGTGCGGTCAATGAATGAATAATCATAGGGACGGGTTTTGAAGAGCACATCGTGCACGGTGACAATTTTTCGTCCGGTAAATCGGTCTATATCAGAAGGAAGTTCGGCAGACAGCCCATGGTAAATACCGGCCCCGATACGCTGGGCTAATCTTCCAAGTGCAAATCGCCTCCAGAATACCGGAGAAAATTTCCAAGAAGATTTCGGAACTGCCGGATGAATCTTAGGATTCGACAGTCTCTCATCGTGTATTTTGATCCGAGGGGTGAAAGCTACGATGTTTTGTACTTCCCCGAAAGTAGACACCATGGCAAGGTGATTACGGGAATAACTGCCCAATCCCGTGGAGTTCATATAGGCTCTCTTAGCATCAAAAGCGATTGTCATGGTACAAGTATATGGAACAGGCGATGGAATGCGCTTGTGTTCGTTTTTACCTATTGAGGTATGGATCCCGATATCTGGCCCGTAATCAGCATCAGCTGGACATAAGAGAGGAGGCTGTTCAGATAGGCTTCTTCCATCCTAAGTTTGGCATTGAGCAGAGATGTCTGGGAATTTCTGAATTCCAAATCGCTGATTCTTCCTTGTTTATACTGAATTTCAGAGATTTTGGTTTGTTCGGCTACCGTTTCCTGATTAGCGCGTTCGAGGTGGTAAATATTTATATTGGTTGCAAGTTGATTATAGGTGTTTTCGAAGAGTTCACGCAGTTCGAGTTCCAATTGCCTGGTTTGAAGTTCTGCATTTTCTGTTTCAATCATGAAGGCTTTTCTCCGATTGCGGTCGGCCAACCCATTAAAGAGGTTCCATCGAAAGAGTAGCCCCGCGTTGGTACCATCGACGGCGAGTGATTTCAATACCCCAATTTCATTCTGCTGGCGCACCAGGCTGTATTCTCCGAAAAGACCTACCTGAGGCAGGAAATCGGCAATGGTACCTTGGTCACGGTACTTCAATGACTTGTGACGCAATCTTGCACTTTGAAGTGAATTGTTTTGATTTTTCATGAGCTCAAGCCATTGATATTTTGGAGGTAATTCGATGGCTGGTAAAGGGGTGGCAGATAGCCCAGTCTGCTGCACAGCAACATCAGTAAGCCGAAGTAATCTCGCTGATAATTGTTGAAAAATCAACTCTTCACGGAGATAGGCGGCACTATCCTGATTGAAATCCTGTACTGCCTGAAGGTATTCAAACGATGAGATTCGACCGATGGAGTACCTGGATTCCACCAGGCGCAACCGGGTTCGGCTGATTTCAAAATTTTCTTTTACATGAAGAAGAATATTTTGCTGAATTCTGGCCGAATAGTACGTAGTGAACAAATCGAGCAATGCATTTTCAACCGCAATTCTCAACTCGGTTTCAGCCAAAATTTCCTGAATCTGAAGTTCATTTTTGAGCGCAAACATTCTAAATCCGTCAAAAATCATCCATTCCAATCGGGCAGTAGCATTAAATCCCTGGCTTCGTGCATTGTTTGCCGAACTTTTCTGACCAGAAAAAAATTCCAGGTCTGTATTCTGTGTACTTTGGTTGGCTCCTGCCAGGATGTCGAGTGTCGGAAGCATACCTGCCTGTCCCGGATTATTCATTAGGTCGGCCATAGCCACAGTATTGCGTGCCATTTGTATTTGTGGGTGATTTACCAGTAACTTTTCAATTAGATGACTGATCAGCGTATCCTGCGCAAAAAGCAAGCTAAATGAACTATTAAGAAAGGTAAATATCAGCAGGTTACGAATTTTCATATTTCTTTCGTCCAGACAAAATCAAATACAGTGATGGTATAATAAACAGCGTGAGCAAGAGGGAAAACAACAATCCCCCTATCACCACAATGCCCATAGGAACCCTGGAGGTGGCACCCCCGGCTAAGGCCAATGCAATAGGTACGGCACCTAAAATCGTGGCCAAAGAAGTCATCAGGATCGGCCTCATGCGCTGAACAGAGGCCTCCAGTACTGCCCGTTTTATTTTCAGGCCCTGCTGGCGTTTTTGATTGGCAAACTCGACGATCAAAATGCCGTTTTTTGTCACAATTCCGATGAGAACAATTATGCCTATCTGACTGAAAATATTGAGAGTTTGACCTGTTAGATACAGTGAAAATACTGCTCCTGCAAGAGCCAATGGCACTGTAAACATAATAATTAGCGGGTCTCTAAAACTCTCAAACTGAGCAGCAAGCACCAGATATACAAGCAGCAATGCGAAGACGAAAGCAAAGTTGAGGCTTCCGCTACTGTCCTCAAATTCTTCGGAAGGCCCGGCAAGTGAGTACGAAAACGTTTCATCCAGCACTTCCTTTCCGATGCGCTTCATCTCTTCTATTCCTTGCCCAAGGGTGACACTCTTGGCCGTATTGGCCGATACTGTAGCCGAAACATATCGGTTGTAGCGGTATAAAACGGGTGGGGCAGCCGTTTCGGTGTATTCGATGACATTAGAGAGTGGAATCAGTTCATTTCGGTTATTTCTCACGTAGACCTTTTCAAAATCAGCCGGTTCATCGCGGTAGAGCCGATCTGCCTGACCGATTACTTGATATTGCTTGTTGTTCATTAAAAAATACCCGTACCGCTGGCCGGTGAACATCAGCTGGAGGCTCTGTGCTACATCTGCGATGGACACACCAAGTGTAGCTGCACGCTCTCGGTTGATCTGAATGTTCATCTCAGGCTTGTTAAATTTCAGGTTTACATCCACAAATTGAAATTTACCGGATGTATTCGCTCTTTCAATAAATTCCGGTAATACCTCTTTGAGACGGTTAAAATTAGGAGCCTGAATGACAAACTGGACAGGAAGACTAGTGAATCGATTGCCTCCAATGGTTTGATCCTGAGATACGAAGGTGCGCGAAAAATTGTATTTCTGTAAAATTGCACTTAATTCATCTGCAAGTTCTTGTTGGGATTTTTTCCTTTTGGAAGGATCCTTCAGCATTAGCCTTATGAATCCGCTGTTGACTGATACAGATGCTCCAAAACCAGGTGAAGTTACACAGAGAAGGTTTTCCTTCTCGGGGATAGTATCCATCAGCTCAATCAAGTCTGACATGTAGTCAAACATGCTTTCATAAGATGTTCCCTCCGGGGCAGTGGCAATGATTCTTAACCGGCTTTTGTCTTCGAGAGGTGCCAACTCCGAGGGGACCTTTCGACCGACCAAAATTGTAATGGCTACTGTGACAAGCACAACCATTAGAGCTATTACCGGTTTATCTAAAAATTTTGAAAGCAAAAACTGATATCTGCGGTTAAGGATCAAAAAAAATGCTTCTGATTTTTTATAAAACTGCGTTTCTTTCTTTTGTTTTTTCAAAAGTCTGGAGCTCAGCATGGGTGTCAAGGTGAGTGAAATAAACGTAGAAATAATAATAGCCCCTGAAACAACGATGGCAAATTCTCTGAATAGTTTTCCCGTGATACCTTGTAAAAATACGATGGGTAGGAATACAGCAACCAGTGTGAATGTTGTGGAGATAATTGCAAAAAAGATTTCTGAAGCTCCAATATGTGCTGCTTTGATTGGTTTTACTCCTTTTTCTATTTTAGAGTAAATGTTTTCCATCATCACAATGGCATCATCTACAACCAGACCGGTAGCCAATACAATGCCGAGCAAAGTCAATATATTGATGGTGTAGTCAAATATGTAAATGACAAAAAACGTCCCGATGAGTGATATCGGAATTGCTATGATCGGGATCAGAGTAGTTAGCCAGTTGCGGAGAAAGAGAAAAATGATGAGCACAACCAGCAAAAAGGCGATCACAATAGTATTTTGCACTTCACTGATTGCTTTGCGTACCGGGACCGTGCTATCCAGAGCAATGCCCAGAATCAGATCGTCGGGAAGTTCCTTTTTGATCTGATTGACCTTTTCGTAGACCTTGTCGGCGAGTTCGATTACATTGACACCGGGTTGAGGAGTAATGGCTACGCCGATCATGGGCTGTCCGCCGTCACCACGAAGAATAGAACGCTCGTTTTCAGGTCTTAACTCTGCGATGCCCACATCCCTCAACCGAATAATCCTGCCGTCTCGTTCACGAAGAATGAGGTTGTTGAACTCTTCGGTGGTCGATAGCCTGCCGAGTGTCTTTACGGAGAGTTCTGTCCGAAATCCTTCTACGCGGCCTGCCGGAATTTCTACGTTTTCACGATTCAGAGCGTTTTGTATGTCCTGAGGTGTAATGTCGTAGTAGGCCATTTTGAGGGGGTTAAGGGTCAATTTCATTGAATATTTTTTCTCACCCCAGATATTAATTTCGCTGACACCCGAAATATTTTGCAGACGTTCTTTAAAAATGTTTATTCCTATATCCGTAAGCTCCAGAAGATTGCGTTGATCACTTTGCACGGTAATGGAGATAACCGGGTCTGCATTTGCATCCGACTTTACTACTACAGGCGGATCACAGTCAGCCGGCAACCGCCGAATGGCTCTTGATACACGATCACGCACATCGTTGGCTGCATCTTCGAGTGAAGTTTCCAGGTCAAATTCTACACTGATGGTACTTCTTCCGTCACTACTCGTCGAGGTAATCGATTTTATACCCGAAATTCCGTTGATGGATTCTTCCAGCGGATCTGTGATCTGAGACTCGATGACTTCTGCATTTGCACCGGGATAATTGGTAGTGACCGTTACAACGGGCGGATCTACGGAGGGAAGTTCACGTACTCCCAGAAAGGTATAACTGATTACCCCAAACAGTATAATGATCAATGAAAGTACAGATGCCAGCACGGGCCTGTCAATACTGATAGATGCCAGAGATTGCGAACGCTTACTCATAATCAATCTTAACTATTCCTGTATTGAGAGAGAAGTCGTAGGTCTGACGGGGGTGCCTGACCTTACTAGTAATATCCCGGAGGCTACCAAAGTGTCTCCGGGATTCAATCCACTTAAGATCTCTACATACACGGCATCTCTGCGACCGACTTGAACGGTATTGGCTCGGGCCGTGCCATCATTTACAGTATACACAATCTGACGCCCAAGTTGAGGGACTATACAGTCGGCCGGCACTTTTAGTACATTACTTTTACTTTTTACTTGTAAAGCAGCTTTGACATACACACCTGGAAAAAGACCAGAGGATGGCTTACTGATTTTTGCTCGTATTTTGTTAGACCTTAGCACTCTGTCTATTACAGGTTCTACTGCATAGACTATTGCCACCGATGTATCTGAAAGATATTCCCCAAATATCTCTAGGGTGTCTCCCACTCGTACCAGACCGATAAAACGTTCAGGCAGATCAACTTCTATTTTTAATGGATGAATTTGCCAGAATTGTACAATAGATTGCTGATTGCTGACAAAGCTGCCGGGACTTAACTGCCTAAGACCTGCCACTCCCGTAAAGGGCGCACGTATGCTGTGTTTTTCTACCAACACACTGGCCGCTGATACCTCCGCTTTAAGTTGTAGATACCGGCTCTTCGCTGTTTCGTATTCTTCTTCAGACGCCCCGCCGGTCCTGAGTAGGGTAGCAGTTCTATTGTAGACTTTTTCAGCCTGCTCGAACTGTGCTTCAAGGGATTGAAGACGAGCGATGGCCTCTCTGGCATCAAGTTGTACCAAAATATGCCCTTTTTGTACGATCTGACCCTCTTCAAAATGAATGGAAACCACCTTTGCAGCTACTTCAGAAGTGATGTTTACCTGCTCTGAAGGAAGTATCTCTGCATTGGTAACAAAAAGTTCGGATGAGGACTCTGGATTTATAACATAATATGATACCTCCAAAGGTGCAGGGGATCTTTTCTCTGACCCGGCAGATGATGAGGTACAAGATGTAAATCCTAGTAATGTTGCAAAAGTTGCAATTAAGATTAATATGTAGTAAGAAGACGATTCTTGATCATTATCGGGCATAATCGAGCTTTTTTCGGGATTTTTCCTGTTTGTAATTGATTTTTATAGACACTTTTGGTTCTTTCTCAATATTTTCAATTATTCTACCAAGAACTTTGTAAAAAGTTTCCTTTTCGTGCTCATCAATACCCACTAGACAAACGGTATTCAGATTTGCATACGCTTTTTTGATCTCTGGTATGGCCTTCATTCCTTTAGGTGTGAGATAGAGATACATAGATCTCCTGTCCTCCGGATTAACTTCACGGCGGACATATCCTACACGGCAAAAATGATCTACAACTCTAAAAGTTGTGACCTTATCAGTCTGGAGTTTGTCTGCAAGCTGCTGCTGTGTGATTTCGGGCTGATGTTCGTAGATGGTGATCAGGGTGAAGAAGTAACGGTTAATGTCAAGATGCTTCAGTTTTTTTGAAACTGCCCCGATGTACTGTTTTGTCAAATAGGCAAAATACACTGCCAGTGGTTGATTTGGATCGATCTTCATAGTTTTGGAGTTTATTAGTTATAACGAATTGGTTGCTTTATTAATGATGCAAAGTTAAATTGGATGTAGATACAAATGTATCAGAAACATGTATGCTTTGCTGTATAGCATTGAATTAAAGATTATTATAAATATGTTAAAAATTAATAATACAAATTTATTTTCAAAATTTATACAATCGGATTAATAAATAAAATTGAATATTCTGACATAAAGTGCTTTGTGCATCTCACTCAATGTTTGTCATTTATTAAGTTTCACTTAAGCAAGGCATCATAGATTAACTGTTGAATCCTCGTCCGATATGCGTGTTTTAAGAGTTTTTCATTCCCGGCGTCAGGATATACCCGGTTGGAAAGAAATATGTACACAATCTTTTCAGTGGGATCTGCCCATGCCAACGTACCAGTAAATCCTGAGTGTCCAAAGCTCTCCATCGACAAGCACCCACAGGTCGGTCCATCCCCAGAGAGCTGCGGTTTGTCAAATCCGATGCCTCTCCGATTGCCCTCTGTGCAAAACTGACAGCGGATAAATTCATTAATAACGAGAGAATCAAACACTTCTAATTGTGCATATCTGCCATGAAATACGTACAACTGCATCAATTTGGCCAAATCGTAGGCATTTCCAAACAATCCGGCATGGCCTGCGACACCTCCGAGCATGGCTGCTCCCTGATCGTGAACATAACCATGAATCAACTGACGGCGGAAGGTATGGTCCAATTCTGTCGGAACGATTTCACTTCTTGAAAATTTTCTGATAGGATTAAAAAGCAGTCTGTCTGCACCAATCGGATGATAAATATTCCTTATAAGCCAGGAATCCAAAGGTTCATTCAGATGGCTTTCAACTACCTCTTTTAGAAGGTAATACCCTAAATCGCTATACTTGTATTTTCCATACTCGTGAAGGCCGGATTCGAGAATTTTTCCTAGGATGGTGTCTTTGTACTGCCGGTGTATGTACATACTGTCCGCTACCTGGTAGGGATATTCGTAAGATTTAGACGATGCATACACACCAGGCTTAAAATTGCCTTTAGAAAGTGTTGACTGATAAAACGGAATCCATGGCTGAAGGCCTGCCCGATGGGTGAGAATATCACGGATAGAAAGATTCTCCTTGTTTGTGCCCCTGGCTGCCGGGAGATGTTCGCCGAGTCTGTCGTCAAGGTTAATCTTACCAGTTTGGACCAGGTACATAATTGCTGGTACAGAGGCTGCTATTTTTGTAACAGATGCGAGGTCATACAGGTGGTCGAGCATTACTGGTAAAGAGGAGGGCTCATAGGTATGCCGACCAAAAGCTTTGTAATAAGCCACCTTCCCATTTCTCGCCACAAGAATCTGACAGCCCGGATATGCCCCCTGAGCAATGCCTTCCAGGGCCAGCTTGTCAATGCCAGATAGAATTTGCTGATTGAATCCGCACAGATTGGGCGTAGCAAGCCCCAGCACTGGGAATTCAGGTGTTTGTATTCCATATCCTTGCGGAAAATCAGGAAGAATGCTTACTGGTAATTTTCCTCGAATGGGGGTGTGACCAAAGAGGGTATTGATTACTGCGAGGCCTGTCTCCCGATTGTTTTGATACGCGACCAGCGCAGCTGATGTGTACCTTAGCTCTTCGAATGCACTCAGATCATAAGGATTTCCCATGTGAATATAGACTACCTTGGTTTGGAGCGATGCAAGATTGATAAGCTTTCTAAGGCTTTGAGGCACCGTATATCGCACCCAGGGATTGCCCCCTTGAGGAGATGTCATTACAAACAGGTAATCATGCTTCCAGAGATTATTGAGTACTTCCAGGGTTTTAGTGCTGTCAAATACTTGATGTGTAATGGGAATACTAATTTTCAGATGATGCAAAAAGAGAGAATCCAACGGACCTGTAGACAAGACCATGACAGATTTGGGGTAGGGAGGCAGTATGGGTAAGGTGCGTGCCTTGTTTACAAGCAGTGTGATGGATTTTTCAGCAGTTCGAAATCGAATGTTTTCAACTTCACTGGATTGGAGGTCCTGGTCTATCCGACCTGGATTTACAGGATTGTATGAGTGTAGTCCCATCCAGTATTTGGCCTGGAGAATTTTCCTGACTTTTAGATTCAATTGATCTATGGTTAACTTTCCGGATTCGACAGCTTTTTTGATCGCAGAGATACCTCCGATCACATCTTGCGACATCAGCACTACATCTGCCCCTGCAGATACAGCCATCAGGTCGGTATGCTCCTGACCTTTAAATGTGGCTACCCCTTTCATATTCATAGCATCGGTAAAAATTAGTCCGTCAAATCCTATATTTTCAATCAAAAGATCACCTGTAATCTTTTTAGACAGTGAAGATGGCAATCCCGATGCATCCAGAGCCGGTACATTCAGATGAGCGATCATCACAGATCCGATTCCGGCCTCTGTCAAAGCCTTAAAAGGCCTTAACTCGACTTGGTGAAGCCGATCAAGCGGATGTTCTACTTTGGGCAAGGTGAGGTGAGAGTCATCTTTTGTATCTCCATGTCCGGGAAAATGCTTGGCACAAGCCAGTATCCGAAGTCGCTGAAGTCCGTGAACGTAGGATGTGCTCATCCGAATGACCAGATCGGCATCCTCTCCAAAAGATCGGGCTCCAATGATCGGATTTTTTGGATTGGTATTGATATCCGCTACCGGCCCGAAATTTATGTGTACGCCCATACGTCTGCACTGACGCGCTATCTCCCGCCCGACCTCAAAAGCTATAAGGGTATCATCCGTAGCACCGATGGTCATCGCCCAGGGAAGGGATTCAAGCATTTTGAGACGCATCGAAGGACCCCACTCCGCATCCATCGCGATCATCAATGGAATTTTTGAAATGGATTGAAGTGAATTGGTCATATCCACCTGTTTCGAGGGTGATCCCTGGAAGAATATTAACCCACCGATATGGTGCCGTTCTACCAGATTTCGGAGTTCACGTAGGTGCTTCTCATCCTTATTGCTGTAGGCTGCCACCATATAGAGCTGACCGATCTTTTGGTCTAAGGTCATGGTTTTCAGTATACTATCAGCCCATCTTTGGTCTTCATACCAGAAAACAGCCTTAGGCTGCTGAGCCAGAGCTACAGAGCCTGTCGCCAGAAGGGCTAAGAGGAGAATAGTTTTCATGTGCCGAACAGCAGTTTCAGCCAAAAAAACGAAGACCATGCCTGATAATTGATTGGTGAGGAAAAAGATTTTAATATCCCGTTGTTATTGAAAATCGAAAATATGCATGGGACATTATCTGACGCGGGTAATTACAAGATGAATGTCCGGTAGAATGTGATATTTGGAAGCCGGGAAGTCTTCCCATGGTCTTACCTCAAATTTTTGTTTCGAAGAGATTTCGGCAGAAAGCTCTTTTTCGACATATGCAATGCGCTGCTTCATAAGTGATTCATGGTCTGCCTTAATGTAAAAAACATATTTCATGGATTTGCTCTTTTCGATATCCATGGCAATCAATTTCAGATTGAAACGCGAGGCGGGAGGCATGGTATTTTTTTGAGGAAAAAAACGCACTTCAAAAAGATCGAAGGTCCACGTATTGACAGGTTTAAAATCCGAAATCGCAATCTGCTCACCTGTATTGTATAAGACCCGCGCCTCAATGCGTCTGTTTTTTGTGCGCGTTTCTTCATTTGTTTCTTTTTCTGCCGGCCTGCGGTTGCCAAAACCTTTGTATTGCAGGCGCTGAGGCTCGATTCCGTTGGTGGTTAAAAACTGCGTGATGTACTTTGCACGGGCTTCAGAGAGCCTGTGGTCATTGTTGCAGCACACATGTCCCTGGATTTCGATTTTTAGTCCCTTTTTCTGAAGCAGGGCAAAGAGGAGATCATTCATCACATCGAGCGAATACCAATGCGGGACTATTTGATTAGCGATAAAATGAAGATTCGGGAGGACGTAATTTTGTCCCGCCTCAAAGTCTAAATCTGCAATTTTTTCATCAGATACCGACGGAGAGGCATCTACAAACTCGGTGATCAGCTCACATCGTCTGTTTCGGGCTTTGCCTTCCTCTGTGGCATTGCTGTATTTTGGTTTGGTTCGCCCGTAGTATTTCAAGGAGATGTCACCAAGTTCAATTCCTTTGCTGAGGAGATACAATCGGGTGTTTTCAGCTCTTCGACGCGATAGGTCCATGTTGTAATCGTCATCTCCGAGTGAATCACAGTGCCCAATTAGCTCTACCGACATCAGTCGCAACCTATCTTTGCCAAAAAGCCAATCGTCGATCTGATTGCGCGCTTCACGGGTCAATTTATCAGAATTATAGATAAAATAAATTTCAAACTCTTTGATTTCAACATTTTGTGCAGAAATATATGACAAAAAAGCGACAAGAAGGTAAATTGTAAAAGAAGGTTTAGAACTCATTAAAAATCTTCGGTTTAATTTGTGGTATAATTTTAACCATCTAGACTCATAACACAAAGTAAAACTATGTTAATGAATTTTTTTAAAATCCTGCTTCTCATGGTGAGCGTAGGAATTACACACCTGAGTGCCCAGTCCACGGTACAGTGGATTAAATTTAGTGATTTGCCTAAATATCAAAAAAAACAAAAAAAACTTGTTTTTGTGGATGTGTACACCAACTGGTGTGGTCCGTGCAAAATGCTGGATGCTCAGACCTTCAATGATCCAAGGGTCGCCGAGTATCTAAACACGCATTTCTATCCCGTAAAATTCAATGCTGAAGGTAACGATACCATTTCTTTTCAGGACAGAGTTTATATCAATGAAAATTATGATCCCAGCCGTGCAATGAGCCGCAACTCTACACACCCATTTGCGGGATATTTTGCCATCCAGGGCGGGGGATTGGCATATCCGACCACTGCCTATCTCGATCCCGAACTAAAGCATCTCTCCCAACCGGTGCAAGGATTTCTGACCCCTCAAAAGATCGAACCTATCTTGAAGTATTTTGGCAGTAAAGCATATCTGACCAAAAATTACCAGGATTTTCTAAAGGATTTTAAACCGGAATGGAACTAAAAAAACAAGCCGCCATATCCGGCGGCTTACATAGTTATGAAACATTAATGATTCGATCAGCAGTTAAAATCTCTCGCGCATTGAGAAGAAGAAATTCCCTTCGATGTATGCATTCTCATCACTATCACTGCCATGGATAGCATTGGCACTGATGCTTTTTGCAAAGAGTTTCCGAATAGTACCTTCTTCAGCCTTAGTCGGGTCTGTAGCGCCAATGAGCTTTCTGAAATCCTCGACTGCATTTTCTTTTTCGAGAATGGCTGCCACGATTGGTCCTGAGGTCATATACTCCACTAATTCTCTAAAAAACGGGCGCTCGCGGTGAATTCCGTAAAATTTTTCGGCATCTGATTTAGACAATTGAGTTTTTTTCATCGCTACGATTCGAAACCCTGCTCCCTCGATACGGCTCAGAATGGCTCCAGTATTACCATCTGCTACCGCATCCGGCTTGATCATAGTAAATGTGATATTTCCTTTCATTTTTTGGTGATTTTCGGGCAAAAGTAACTTTTCAAATTCTCTAAAGTCTGAAATAAATCCTTTGATAAGCGTTAAAAAAAGATACTGATGTATAAACAGGCACGTAGGTCAAAACTGGTAAAATCTCTGGATTATGACGAAATATTGAATTTTTTACCGGGAGAAAAAGTAAATCAAATCAAGACGTGCTTCCATAGAATCACCGTGTACATAAAGTGGTTGATAAATTTTAATATGTCCCTGAAAATCGTATCGCTCTCAAAACTATCATTGAATACCTGTATATTACATATAAATAAATCCACCAAATGTCTGAAAATCAAATTAAATATACCGAAGACAACATTAAAACTCTCGAATGGAAAGAGCATATCAGGCTCAGGCCGGGAATGTACATCGGAAAATTAGGCGATGGAAGCTCTCCAGACGATGGAATCTACATATTGCTTAAAGAAATTATAGATAACTCCATCGACGAGTTTGTGATGGGCTCGGGCAAGACCATTGAAGTCACTATCAATGACCGAACGGTAACCGTACGCGACTACGGTAGGGGCATACCCTTGGGCAAAACGGTAGATGTGGTCAGTAAAATCAATACCGGCGCCAAGTACGACAGTCAGGCATTCAAAAAATCAGTCGGTCTCAACGGTGTGGGAGCCAAGGCTGTAAATGCATTGTCTTCTTATTTTAAGGTACAAAGCATTCGCGACGGCAAAACAAAATGGGCTGAATTTGAACGAGGAAACCTCATTTTCGAATCAGCCATTGAAGATACTACCCTGCGCAGAGGTACCCGAATAATTTTTACACCTGATGAAACCATCTTCAAAAACTTCAAATTTGCAGATGAATATATAGAGCGTATGTTATGGAACTATGCCTATCTGAATGCGGGTCTCACCATTGTATACAACGGAAAAAACATCCGAAGCGAAAATGGGCTGAAAGACTTGCTTATACACAATATTGACTCACCCATCCTCCACGAAATCATTCACCTCAAAGGCGACGACATAGAAATTGCTCTGACCCACAGTGAGCGCTCTCAGTCAGAGGTTTATCACTCATTTGTCAATGGACAACACACTACTCAGGGGGGTACGCATCAGTCGGCGCTTCGAGAAGCTATGATTAAGACCATACGTGAATTTTACAATAAAAATTTTGACACCGCAGACATCCGCCAATCGGTCATAGCCGCAATATCACTCAAGGTAATTGAGCCCGTGTTTGAATCCCAAACCAAAACCAAGTTGGGTTCTTCGGATATGGGGCCGGGGCTCCCAAGCATCAGAGCATTTGTGACGGATTTTGTAAAAAAAGAATTAGACAACTACCTTCACCGCAACCCGGAAGTCGCAGAAGCCATCCACCGAAAAATTATCACCGCTGAAAAAGAGCGGAAGGAACTTGCCGGCATTCAGAAACTTGCCCGTGAAAGGGCTAAAAAGGTGAGTTTACACAATAAAAAACTTCGCGATTGTCGTGTTCACCTCACCGATCTTAAAGATGAGCGCTCGTACGATTCCACGCTTTTTATTACAGAGGGAGATTCTGCATCAGGAAGCATTACAAAAGCCAGAGATGTAAATACCCAGGCAGTGTTTTCACTCAAAGGAAAACCCCTTAACTGCTATGGACTGACCAAAAAGGTAGTGTATGAAAACGAGGAATTCAACCTTCTCCAAGCAGCCCTCGATATAGAAGAGACTATCGAAAATCTTCGGTATAACCGTGTGGTCATCGCCACAGATGCCGATGTAGATGGAATGCATATCCGATTGTTGCTCATTACATTCTTTCTGCAGTTTTTTCCAGAGCTCGTGCGCGAAAATCATTTGTATATACTCCAGACTCCTCTCTTTAGGGTCAGAAATAAAAAAGAAACGATCTATTGCTATTCGGAAGAAGAAAAATTCGAAGCCTTGCGCAAACTTGGCAACAAAGCTGAAATCACCCGTTTCAAAGGTCTGGGCGAGATCAGTCCCGATGAATTCCGCAACTTCATAGGTAAAGACATCCGTCTTGAGCCGGTCATTATCGGAAAAGAACAAACCATCGACGAAATCCTGGAATTTTACATGGGAAAAAACACACCCACCCGTCAGGAATTCATCATCGGAAATCTCAAAATCGAAAAAGGTGAGAATCCACTCAACGAAGAGCATAACACCTCCATTGAAATTCTTCAGGAACTATCGTGAAAACCTACCCGAAAATCGTCTTCATGGGCACAGCTGAGTTTGCAGTGCCCGGCCTTAAGAAACTAGTATCAGCAGGTTATAATGTCGCAGCTGTAGTGACCACTCCGGACAAGCCTGCCGGCAGAGGACTTAAGCTGCAATCAAGTCCTGTGAAAAAGGCAGCTCTTGAACTGAGATTGCCCATATTAGAACCCACCCATTTGAAATCAGATGACTTTTTCAATCAGCTTAAAGCAATAAAGCCGGACATACAGATTGTGGTAGCATTCAAAAAACTGCCTGACCGAATCTGGAAATTACCCCCGCTAGGGACATTCAATCTGCATGCTTCGCTCCTTCCTATGTACAGAGGCGCTGCTCCGATTAATTGGGCAATTATCCATGGGGAGGTTGAAACTGGCCTCACGACATTTTTCATAAATGATAAGATTGATGAAGGAAACATTTTGCTGCAATCCCGTATCCCCATCAGCGATGATATGACTGCTGGTCAACTGCACGACGCAATGCTGGAGCCGGGTGCAGACCTGATTCTCAGGACTCTCGAAGGGATATTAGACGGCTCCATTCAGCCGAAAAAACAGGAGGTAAGTGACTCGGTAAAACCAGCACCTAAAATCTTTAGGCAAACGTGTCTGATTGATTGGAATAAAACAGCCTTTGAAATCCACAATTTTGCAAGGGGTCTCAGTCCGTATCCAGGTGCCTACACGCACTTCGAAATTCTAGGTAAGTCTATGACAATTAAAATATTGAAGACTCGTGTTGTTGAAAATCCGCACGATATTCCCCCGCCATTTCACATACACATTCTCAAAAAATCTCTTCTCATCGGATGCGGTCAGGGGGGAGCAATTGCAGTCGAACGTGTAATGCCGGAAGGCAAAATAGAAATGACTGTTTCCGATTTTATCAATGGTCTTTCCAATTCGTCCAAGTCTCTTCGATTATTGCTAAGAAAATGACCCGTAAATCCTGAGAAGCATCTTGGATTAAAATCAACCTAACCAATGCTATTTAGCCTGTTGTATATTCGATCATTTTGTAAATACCGTTTTATTTTGTTAATTCATTTGGATTATTCATTCTTTCGGCTACTTTTGTCGAAAGAAAAATTTTTAACACAAAATTTACAACTATGAACAAAACCGATTTTGTCGATGCAATTGCATCAAAAGCCGGAATGACCAAGGCGCACGCAAAAGCCGCAGTTGATGCATTTATCAGTACTGTAGGCGAAGCCCTTAAAAACGGAGACAAAGTGATTCTGACAGGTTTCGGAACGTTTTCTGTATCAGAGAGAGCTGCCAGAGAAGGACGCAATCCATCTAATGGACAGACTATCACCATTCCAGCAAAAAAGGTAGCAAAGTTCAAGCCTGGAAAAGAACTTTCGGATAGTATAGGTTAATATAAATGTAACTCTACTTCCTGAAAGCACTGACCGGCCTGACAAAGCCGGTTTTTTTATTTTCTAATCATCACTCAGGCCCAGCATTTCCATAATCTCCGGATTGATAAACAGATAAGAATGGAACGTAAGGTCTCTGGAATTAAAGATCATTACCCCATCTACAGAAATGGGTAAAAATCCGGTGTCTTCCAGGTCTTTTATACAGAAGCATTGATCTTTTTTGTGCCACAAAATGACGCCCTTTCTAAGAGGGATATCCTTGTCAATACGATACTCTACAATATCGAGTTCGTACAAATGGCGGTCATTTTTATCTTTTAGACCACTAAATTCATCTATCTGTTTGTAATAT
Source organism: uncultured Flavobacteriales bacterium (assembly GCA_937929815.1). Taxonomy (GTDB): domain Bacteria; phylum Bacteroidota; class Bacteroidia; order Flavobacteriales; family Schleiferiaceae; genus Thermaurantimonas. Next base: position 29,168 of record CALFUW010000027.1, read on the forward strand.
AATGGATGACCTGTCCACCAGAGTCCGTTTCTTGAATAAAATTCGTAATTTTTCCCAATGACCCGTTTATAGCCAATAACCTTCTGATCAACACGAAGACGAAACCTCTTTTCCTCCATAATAATCAATAAACAATATTAGGTGCTATTGGTTTCGGTCAAAGTTTCACCTGAACAGACAATCTTCCGTATTGAAATGGATCTAAGGAAATAGATAATCTTTGATCATTCCTGTTAATGGCATGAAGTCGTGGAATGATATTTCCTATGGCATACCCGATCGCTGCACCTGTCATCACATCTGTCAGGTGGTGTACTCCTGAGCGATGCCGTAAAAATACCGATGTTAAAGCGGCTGCATATGCTGTGTATTTTAGATATGTAAACCAGATATTTTTTGGTAAAAATGCTGAATGACATGCATGGATAAATCCGGCTGCAGACATGGCCATAGCCGCGTGTCCGGATGGGAATGAATTTAAACTGTAAATACCACTGTATGTAGATATATCATAATCATCCGAGTACATATCCGGTCGAGGCCTACGCGTCAGATGTTTCAATGTCTGAATGGTCAGATAAGTTGTCATATATGTCTCAAGACCAATGACTCCGAGAGTGAACAATTCAACTCCCGATTGGCAGAGGGGTGCCAGCAGCAATGGCAGAGAAATGGTGGATAACATCACATAATGACTTGCCCTCTCAACGGAGTGGTTAAATGGCTGATAGGTAATTCGGTCAATAAAAAAAAGACGGTCTTTATCCAGCAAAAGGATTTGCTCCGGTGCCGGCACTTCAAGAGATCTCCTCAATACTGTGTTTAAACCGGTCAAAGCAATATTTCCTGTAAGTATTGAAACATCTGTCTGTGGACTTAATCGGAATGAAAACTGCCTCACCTGGCCAAAGCCACCGGTAATGGATAAAAATAGCAGAAGAATAATTTCTTTAATCCCTTTCACTTTCCAACTGTTTGGCAGCTTCAGCGAGCTTTTCATACCATTCAGAACCATATTTTCTGATCAGGGCATTTTTTAGAAAAGAATAGACCGGTATCTTAAGCTGTTTGCCCAATTCGCAGGCGGGGTCACATATTTCCCAACGGTGATAGTTTACTGCATCAAAGTTTTTGTAGGCGGTAATCCGGATCGGATAAAGGTGACAAGAAATAGGTTTTTGAAATGATGTGGCACCGGCTGACCATGCACGCTCGATGCCGCACTTTGCCGTACCATCTTCTTCAAATACTACGTAGACACATTCCTTATTGTTAACCAGCGGAGTCACTGCCTCCCCGTCACGAGGATCTTTTACCCAAGTACCTTGCGCTTCGATGGCTTCAATTCCTTCTTGTCGAAGGTAGGGTCTGATTTTACTATATTCCGTTTCCAATATCCGCGTTTCATCCGGTTCCAATGGTGCACCAGCGTCACCTTTTACACAGCACGCACCTTTACATTTTGACAAATTACAGACAAAATCGCGTGTCATCACATCCTCAGAAACGATAGCTCTATCAATTTCAACTGCAAACATCTTTTTAATTTTCCCGGACAAAATAACACCAGGATTATTTTGTACTTTCTAAAAGGTTTATTACTCATTTATAATGAAGCCATGTAAAGCTAAAGCGGTAAATTCATATTACATTTGAACAGACTTATTTAGAATTATTGAAATCAGATGTGCTCCCGACATCAACATATCTTCTCAATAGACATTCATACCCATATTCTACCCGAACACATCCCTGATTTTAAAAAAAAGTTTGGCTATGGAGGGTTTATTTTTTTGGAGCATCACGCTCCATGCCGTGCCAGGATGATGCAGGACGGAAAATTTTTTCGTGAGATAGAGGACAATTGCTGGGATGCAGCTACTCGTCTGAAAGAATGTGGAATGCATCATTTAGATGTGCAGGTGCTAAGCACTGTGCCCGTGATGTTTAGCTACTGGGCCATGCCAGAACACTGCTTGTACATATCAAGGTTTCTGAACGATCATATAGCAGAGGTCGTACACCGATATCCCAGTAGATTCGTCGGCCTGGGTACAGTGCCTTTGCAAGATACGGATTTAGCCATCTCTGAACTCGAGCGCTGTAAATCCATCGGATTGATCGGTGTAGAAATCGGCACCCATGTCAACGACATGAATTTGGACGCGCCTCAATTATTCCCTTTTTTTGAGGCATGTCAGGACTTGAATATGGCCGTCTTTGTGCATCCCTGGGACATGATGGGCAAAGAAAAAATGCCTAAATATTGGCTTCCATGGCTTGTAGGTATGCCGGCAGAGAGCACATTAGCCATATGTTCGCTCATATTTGGCGGAGTATTGGAGCGGCTGCCGAACCTCCGGGTAGCCTTCGCTCATGGCGGAGGGTCTTTTGCTGCCACTTTTGGGAGGATTGCCCATGGATTTGATGTGCGTCCGGATCTTTGTGCCATTGACAATCCTTTTCATCCCAGCAAGTATTTGGGAAAGTTTTGGGTAGACAGCCTGGTACATGATATAAATATGTTGGATTTTATCATCAAAATGTTTGGTGCGGATCGGGTGGCATTGGGTACCGACTATCCATTTCCGCTCGGTGAGCATCGCCCGGGTGAATTGATCCACCAGTTGACTGACGATCGGGAGCTCAAAGAAAAACTGCTCCACGGTGCTGCACTACAGTGGCTTGACCTGAGCATCACGCATTTTCAAACGGAGCCAAAGCGAATGAGAATCTGATTTTTTTCTACGGTATCACCTTTTTTGACCAGAATGGAGGATATTCTGACATCTGCCGGAGCCTTGATGACATTTTCCATCTTCATTGCCTCCAGTGCAAGTAGGGGTGTACCTTTTGATACAATGTCTCCCTCCGATACCGTCACACGTGTAACCAGCCCCGGCATCGGAGCTTTCAAATCAGCCATTTTTGATGGAGCACTGCTGGCGATACCCATTTTTTTTAGCAACAATTCCTGCTCACTGGTAATTTCAAACTCTACAGGCTTTCCATTTACGATCAGCTTTGCACGTCCGCTTTCAGGTATTGAAAATGGCTTCAATATCTTGTATTTTTTACCTTTGTAATGCACGATATACTCTCCTTCATATATCTCATGAAGGTGTATTTCATAACTTTCACCATTGATCTCCCCTTTCTGACGGTTGTTTTTTCCGGGCTTAATGTCGAATACCCTGTCTCCGTATTTTATTTGCATAAAAGTACAATCACTTGATACCAGCCAAAGGTAATCAGATTTCTAATTTTATAGCTTTCACATGAAGGTGTGCTTGCGTTTGTTTATAGCGTCTTTTATATTATATTTCCCTCATGTAGAAGCGCAGAACACACATACAATTGAAGTAAATTTTGACTTCAACTTCACTCAAAATACAATACGAATCCAGTATATAATTTCTCCTCCCTACTCAAAAGAGTTATTTGAATACCAATTTAGACCGTATAGCATTCAGGACTTCAGGTCATATGTCTTAAAACCCCGAGAAGCAGCATCTTATATACTAAAGGACGGAAGGCTTGGTATTCAACACTCTGGAAATATTCATCACAAATATCAGTTTTACAGCGAGGTTACACTCGACCAGTTGATCACAGACCAACTCTTGATTGTCACTTCCCGAGGCTATGAATTAAAGTATGCTGATGAAAATTCGGATAAAATATTCCCAAAACCAGTAAAGGGGAATCCTCAATATCAGATATCGGTGTGCTCCGATTTAAAAATGTCACTATCAGGCAAATCATCTGTTTTGTTTACTGATTCAAAAAGACAACGAGATTGCATTTTTAAGGTCGGTCTTTCAATGATGGACCTTAGATCAATAGTCATTTCATTCTCTAGGCCTGCTGTAATCGCCTCCGATGCATCGGCTGAGCGACCTAAACCGCCATCAGCTGAAAACATTGACAAATCCAGGGCACAAAAGCCGATTGATTACAGACAAATATTAACTGAAAACCCTCCGTGTAAAGTACGCGCATCATTGGCCTATTCAGATAGTTGCAGAGTGGATTCAGCTGTCGTTCCAACGGATTTTTACCCGCCGTTTAATACCTATTATTATCTCACTGCCAGGTCTTTGGATCTGGATTTGTTCTGTATTAAGTCCGAGTTGATTTTGTGTGAACAACAGAACTGGGATATTCTGGAATTTTTGAACGCCTACGAATTGGTCACTGAACTTTTGAAGGACGAGAACAAACAGAATACTCAAATTACACTGCGAAATATCGTCGATAATCACACAAAAAATTCAGGATACTTCAATGCCACACGATTGTATTACATAGGTTTGATTTACAATTTATATTACCACAACGGACTGGATGCCATTAAAAAAATGGTACAAACCTATGTGTATCAATATGCTAATAAGAGTGTATTCGATGTCATTAGAGAGCAGAATCTTTTCACTGAATATGAAAAAACTCAATTTCAAATGCCTGCCAAAACACCCCTATCAATACGCTACGAACTAAACTACCATGCTACGTCCGGCGGATATCGGATACATTTTGCGGACTCTGCCGGTCTATTGAAACCCGGAATAAAACTTACCTGGGTCATCTACTTAAAAAATCAGAAGATTGATACTGTAACAACCACCACCACCGGTAGTCAACACGTAATTTTTGATATTTCATCTGACTCTGAGATTGTATTTATATATCCCCAATGGGAGGAAAGCCTTATGGTTCCGACCGTAGAGAGAAGACCTGATTATCACGCCATACTGGAGCTCAACAATGGATATACACCTCTAAACCGATATCGGGCTTTTCGAACAATGATCTCCACCGGAAATCCGAATTTGCTGGCTACAGCGGTATCACTGGCACTCGACGACAGCCTCCCCCAGATACAAAGCATTGGATTTGATAGACTGGACGAGGTCCCTGAATATCAGGTTCAGAAAGTAAAGGATGGATTGCTTCGCAGCCTGGCAGTTTCTGACGCGTTTACACGACCTACAGCTTACCGTAATGCTGAGCGATTACATCTGATGGTCCGAAGACCGGTGATCAGCGATCAGTATAAATCCAATCTTTATGCAGATTTACAGGTGCTTAAGCAGTTTGAAGGCCTGAAGGCCATTGATCTTGCTCTTGAAAGTTTTATTGAAGGAAACAGCGATGAAGGATTGATCTGGTTTTTAGCAGAAAATGCCGAAAGAGAAGTCATAGATCTATTGCTCACTTTCGAATATGGCTCCGATCTCCGCGATATATTGAAACGACTCCTGGTCGTATATCAGGCACGATTATTCACTGCCGACAAGAGAAAAGGCGATTTTCTTCCCAATGCTTCTGAGTTGATTGATCGATTAAAATCAGCCGGTATTCCAACAGATGCTGTTAAAATATTACTTTCAAACCTTGAAATAAACACACAACTTTTTAAAGCATCTTTCACCAATCGATAAACATTATATTCGGTTTTTTGTCGATTAAATCATGTATTTCAAACATTTATCTAAATGGACCTTTTAATTCGCATAAGTCAGTTTGTTCTTAGTCTTTCCATCCTGAT
>CALFUW010000028.1 GCA_937929815.1 uncultured Flavobacteriales bacterium
TAGTAGGCATTTACTTCTTCTTTCCAACCTTTCTTGGTTGCAGCATATTTGTAAAAACCCTCCTTATAAAATTTGTAAAACACATACATTTTTCGATCGCCAAATTTGATTTGGTGCATGTAGAGGGCTACAATGTTGTCCATGCCCAGGGCATTCTCTTTGGACTTGAAGCCTTGCTGGTCGCGGGAGTTTAGTCGCGCGGGAATTTTCATAGGTGCTGATATCCATTGGCCGTCGATACTATACATGTATCCGGTGATACCCTTATCTACCAGGACATATTTCTTACCATACAGCTCGATAAGCGGTTCGGCTTTTTTAGGTTGAGAGAAGACCTCGGACAGAAATGATATAGCCAATACCACAGAGAGATATTTCATTTTTTTTTACAAGGGTAATTTCATTTACAAAAATACTTGTTTCTCTACATGAAATATTTAATAAAAACTGCCCTAAGCATATGAAGGCAGGCAGATTAATCTTTTTTACTTTTACGACCTCAATAGCGCCCAAATGATTACAAGGCCACTGGTCAGCATTTTGTCTGTCAATTTTAATCAGACACAGATGACCATCGAATTGATAGAATCACTAAAAAAAGTAACCTATCCATCTATTGAAATTGTCATCGTGGACAATGGCAGTGAGCGCGATCATCCTGACCTGATCAGCCAGAAATTTCCGGATATTACTTTTCTAAAAACTGGCAAAAACCTCGGGTTTGCCGGTGGAAATAATTATGGGTTAAAGCATTGCCATGGGGAGTTAATCTTTTTTGTCAACAATGATGTCCTGGTGGAGCCTGATTTTTTAGAGCCTCTGGTGGAGCATTTCGAAAAATATACCCGATGTGGCATGGCCAGCCCCCGTATCGTGTACTACAAGCCGGAAGGCCTGCTCCAATATGCAGGAACTACGCCTTTGAACCCCTACACCCTGCGAAACAAAGGCATTGGCTACCGCGAGCCCGATGTCGGACAATACAAAGATGTGCGGCAGACATCCTACATACACGGTGCCGCGATGATGGTACCACGTACAGTGATTGCTAAGGTTGGACAGATGTACGAAGACTACTTTCTGTACTATGAAGAGGTAGATTGGAATGAACGCATTCGCAAAGCCGGATATGAAATCTGGTATGTGGGTACATCCCAGATCATTCACAGAGAATCGGTATCCGTGGGCGGAATGAGCCCTCTCAAAGTATATTACCTCAACAGAAACAGACTGCTCTTTGCAAGAAGAAATTTCAAGGGTTCAAAATTGCTTGTCGCGTGGTTATTTTATTCGCTGGTTTCACTGCCGATCAACTCGGTTCGATTTCTGCTGAAGAGAGAGCTGAAGCTATTGAAAGCACTTTGGAAAGCTTACTTCTGGAATCTTACGCACTCCTCGAAAGTCAGACCCCTTGAAGTGGTAAAACTGTAATTATGGCACGTATTGGATTTGAAGCACAGCGGATTTTCAGGGCAAAAAAGCATGGAATGGACTTCGTTGCACTGGAGCTTCTCAAAGCCCTCAGCAGGTTGGATAAAGATAATGAATACTTTGTGTATGTCAATGAGGGAGATGACCCTTGCTTTCAGTCGAGTGAAAATTTTCACGTCATTGTACATAAAGCACCCTATCCGATATGGGAGCAAGTGTGGCTGCCCAAACAGGCCAAAGCAGACCATTTGGACATCCTGCACTGTACGTCCAATACTGCCCCCTTGCGCGTCAGCGTGCCCCTCATCGTGACCCTTCACGATGTAATCTATCTCGAGAAGAATCCTCTCTTCGCACCTGGATATACACCATACCAGAGATTTGGTAATCTTTACAGAAGATTTGTAGTAAAATCAGCTGTTCCGTTGGCAAACAGGGTTTTGACAGTCAGCAATTACGAAGTGCAGAATGTGCTCAGATTTTTGCCTCAAATCAAAGACCGTCTTTTTGTGTTGTACAACGGGGTGGGGGCGCATTTCAAAAAGGTCACAGACCCGTCTGAGATAGAGCACACCCGCATGAAATACCACTTGCCTGAAAAGTTTGTAATGTTTTTAGGCAATACAGACCCAAAAAAAAATACTGAGAACACCCTGAAAGCTTATGCCATCCTGGCAAAGAAAACGGAATTTCGATTCAAACTGCTCCTGGGCGATCTCGACAAGCAATTTGTAAAAAACATACTCGACCGAAACGGTTTGTCGGATCTGTTTGACCACATCTACTTCACAGGATACATCCGAAACACCGACTTGCCTGCTATTATCTCACAAGCGGAAGCATTTATGTATCCATCTTTGAGAGAATCATTCGGAATACCGATTATAGAGGCAATGGCGTGCGGCACTCCAGTGATCACAAGTAATGTGACTTCCATGCCTGAAGTAGCTGGCAATGCAGCCCTCCTTGTAAATCCAGAAAATCCCGGCGAAATCGCTGATGCAGTAATGAGAATTCTGAATGATACATCGCTGAGAATGCTGTACATCGAGAGGGGAATTGAAAGAGCCAGGGCATTTAATTGGGAAAACTCTGCCACTCAGCTAATGAAGCATTACAAGGATCTCACCTGAAAATTACTCAATATGCCAAGATTTAATCTTCCCAAGTATGTAAAAGATCATCTGAGATGGCTGAAGACTCCCATTGATTCCATTTCTGACGGTCAATGGGCGTACTGGAGAGAGCGACTAGCGCAGTTTAACCACCCTCAACCGGAGATTTCGATTGTGCTGATCGCCAGAAACGAAGAGGACAGAATCCTCTGCACCCTCTCAAGTGTGGCAGAGTTTATAAATGAAGTACCGGCCGAATTATTATTAATTGACAATGACTCCTCCGACCGAACGGTAGAGATAGCTGATAAATTGGGTATCCGCTGCATCACTGAGAAAAAGGTAGGCGCAGGAGCTGCCCGACAATGTGGTCTGCTGAATGCAAAGGGAGCCTACATCGTAACAGGCGATACAGATACAGTGTACCCCCCGTATTGGCCAATGTATATGACCAGACCCCTCATGACCGACCGATCCATAGCGGTCACCTACTCCTTGCATGTACTCTACACCGATGAAATGCGGTATCATTTTGACTTTCATGTTTACCAGTATTTAAAGCACGCCAATAAATACTTTCACAGTTTAAAACGACCACACCTCAATTGCGGGGGTGCAAGTATGGCTTTCAGGCGCGAAGATGCTAATAAATCAGGGGGATACAGAATTGATCTGGCGCGCTGGGAAGATGGTACACTGGCCTTTGATTTAAGTAAATTCGGAAAGATTAAAATGGTGGCTGATCGCAAGGCATATATCTATACCAGCGACCGTCGTGTGCGCGCTGATGGAAGTTTGTCAAGGGCATTTTTGATTCGCGCAAAAAAGCAAATGCAGAATCTCCCCGAATACTTTACAAGACTAAGAAAGAAGTAAAACAGTATGGATATGTTTCGGTTGTCCAGATTTTTTGTGCCCAACAAGGTCAGGGAATACCTTAAGCTTAGAAAAATACCTTTTGATCGCGTGCCGGCAAAGACTTTTGATTCCATTGCGCAATCATTTAAAAAGTTTCACTCTGAAAACCCATTAATATCAATCGTTCTGATCGCGTGGAATGAGGAGGACAATATCCTCCCGACGCTTGCCAGCCTGGCAGATCTGACCAGCCATCATCCAGTCGAAATCATTGTAGTCAATAATAATAGCAGCGACCGGACACAAGATTTCCTGGATCGATGCCAGGTGAAATCTGTATTTGAGCCCCGGCCGGGAATAGCTAAGGCCCGAAATGCCGGGTTAAAGGCTGCCAAAGGAAAATACATCATTTCCGGCGATGTGGATACCATCTATCTCCCACGTTGGGCAGATTACATGATTCAACCCATGCTCGACAATTGGGACATTGTCTGTACATACAGTCTTCACGTATTTTATGACGATGACGATCAGTACCCACTTTCACTCTACATATATCAATACATTAAATTGTTTGGTATTTATCTAAAGAATTATAAACGTCCGCACCTCAACTGCGGAGGAGCCAGTTCGGCCTACAGACGGGATGTAGCTTTGCAAATCGGGGGCTACGATGAGCGTCTTAAGCGCGGTAGCGACGGCACCCTTGCCTTCGAATTGAGTAAATATGGCAAAATCAGATTGGTGTCGGCTTCTCAGGCATTTATCTACACTTCGGCACGGCGAATGAAAGCAGATGGCCCCATTTCCAAAGCCCTCTGGATCCGTCTGAAAAACAATTTGAAATACTTCACGCATTACTTCTCAACTCAAAAAACGCGGTAGGTTCCCATGGAAATTTTGTTTTGGCTTCTCGTCTTCATTGTCTTTTACGCATATGTAGGCTATGGAATTCTCTTGTTTATCCTAGTAAAAATTAAGAGAGCGATATCTCCCGAAAAAAAATCCCTCCAGCATCAGGAGCCTTTTGAGCCCACTGTCACCCTGGTAGTACCCGCCTACAACGAGGAAAGCTTTATTCTCAAGAAAGTTGAAAATTCTTTGCAGCTTGATTACCCGAAGGAGAAATTTGAAATCATCTTTATCACAGACGGCTCCACCGACCAAACAAAAGAAATCCTCGAGCGGGATGGTCGGGTCAAGGTTTTGCACGAAAACCGCAGGGCAGGAAAGTCAGCAGCAGAAAACCGGGCAATGAAATTTGTGACATCTGAAATAGTAGTCTTCTGCGATGCCAATACCTTGCTCAACAGAGAGGCCATTCGCGAATTGGTAAAGCACTACCGCGATCCGAAAGTCGGTGCCGTAAGTGGTGAAAAACGCATTATAACCTCTGAGGCAGAAGGAGCCTCGGCTGCCGGAGAGGGAATCTATTGGAAATATGAGAGTGCCCTAAAACGCATGGATTCCGAGATGTTGACCATTGTCGGCGCAGCCGGAGAGCTCATTTCATTTCGCACCTCTGTGGTCGAAGACCTCGAGGAGGATACTATACTTGATGACTTTATGCAAAGCATGCGGATTGCACTCAAAGGATACAGAGTCATCTATGAGCCAAATGCCTACGCAATGGAAACCGCATCGGCAGATGTGAAAGAAGAGTTGAAGCGTAAAGTTCGCATATGTGCCGGAGGGTGGCAAAGTATGAGTCGGCTGCTTTCGGCATTTAATTTTTTTAAACATCCGATGCTTTCATTTTTGTATACATCTCATCGGGTGCTGAGATGGAGTATCGCTGCCTTTTCACTTCCGGTAATTTTTGTGTTAAATGTTTTTTTGATTTCTAAAGGGTTGATCTATCAAATAACTTTTTTTGGACAGGTGGTTTTTTATATTTTGGCGCTCATTGGTTGGTATCTGCAATCCAGAAAGATCAGGATAAAAGCTCTTTTTATACCATATTATTTTACAATGATGAATTATGCAGTCTTCGCTGGCTTTTTCAGGTGGCTAAAAGGGAGCCAGAAAGCCACATGGGAGCGTGCCAAAAGAGCTGAGGCCTGATCTCCTATGGCTCCAAAAATGAATCATGAAAAGCTCTTCTCCCAAAACACGGCTTAAATTATTCCGCAGAATTCGGCATATTATCGATGACACAAAGATCATTTTAGGTTTTATTTATCTGCTGGTCATCCTGTTTTTCTTTCTTTTTCTTCTGCTCGAATTTAAAAGATACTATTCCATCGATTTAATCCCAGGCTACGATAGCCCTATCGATGACCTGTATGGAGCCATGAAGGGGATTATTTCAGAGCTTTTGAAAAAACTTTTTGGCGAAGAGGTTAGAATTTAAGGGCATTCAACCTTTCATAGAGAAGCTGTTTTTTGTCTGATGCCAGAGCTACTTCTCTGCCATTGTCCATAATCAGGCCCCCGTCGTGTTTGAGAATTTTTTTCACTCTGCTCAAGTTTACAATGTAGGAGCGATGAGTTCTCATAAACGGGCCGTAATTCTGAAGTTTTTCAAACTCCAGCAGCTTTCTGCTTAAGAAGAGTTTGGAGCCATCAGCAAGGTAGATCTCAGTGTAGGAGCTGTCAGCCTTGAGAAAGACGATATCATTGAGCTTGACGACTGCCTGACCATCGTTTGATGGGAGCACCAACCGAGCATCGTTAGGGTTTTGAATATTGGCAATTAATGCCTGGAGTCTCTCTTTTTCGAGGGTTTTATCTGCGTTTAAAGCAGATTTTAATTTGCCTATAGCCCTCGAAAGTGCTTCCAACGTGATGGGTTTTAGCACATAATCAATGGCACTCAGCTCAAATGCCGTCACAGCATATTCACTATAGGCTGTGACAAATATTATTTTAAAATCTACATCAGAATTGGGAAAAAATTCAAAAATCTG
>CALFUW010000029.1 GCA_937929815.1 uncultured Flavobacteriales bacterium
CTTGCCGACCCAGCCTGAAGACGAATATTCTCGTGCATTACTTGACGAATTTAATTATCTGAAGCGCAAGTACGGGTTAAACACTTTGGTTGAATCTCATGTGTGGAAGTTTCACCGGATTAAGCCTATTGGTTTTCCAACCATACGGATTTCACAGTTGGCCTCTCTGTTGTTGCGATGGGACGAACTGATCGACAATGTGTTCAAAAGACCAAACCTGCAAAACTTACAGGCATTACTTCGTGTAGAAGCATCAGGATACTGGAACACACACTACAGATTTGGTGTATCGTCTAAATCAGATTTTGTAAAAAGAGTTGGTGAAGATTTAATCAACCGGATATTGATCAATGCAATTATCCCTGTGATGATGAGTTTTTCAAAAAATTCAGATCATCCGATGTTTCAACAGATAGCTATTGACTGGCTCGAACAACTGCCTGCTGAAGACAATGTGATCGTCAGAAAGATGAAGACTTATGGATTCAAAAACACCAATGCTTTAATGAGTCAGGGACTTATTCAACTAAAAAATGCATACTGTTCTGAGAAAAAGTGTTTATTTTGTTCCATTGGATATAAAATCATAAAATCATGACAAAAGAAATCGAGCAATTCAGAAGCTATTTCGAAAAGTTTGGTTTCGAAGTCTGTGAGCGTCTAGGTGAGTATCTCGGAATTCAAGCTGCACGAATTCGATTGTTTTTTATCTATGCAGCATTCCTGACGATGGGTTCTCCGGTCATCCTTTATATGATTCTACTTTTTATCAAAGAAATCCGATTTTATATCAAAAAGCGCAAAACCTCCATTTTTGATTTGTAATACCATTTAATGAAAAAGATTTTATCAATTACTCTGCTTTACGCACAATTCTCTTTTTCTCAAGGCATACAGTTTTTTGAAGGCACATTTGAAGATGCTTTATCAAAGGCTAAATCGGAAGGAAAATTAGTTTTTGTAGATGCTTTTACCATATGGTGTGGGCCGTGTAAATGGCTGTCACGAGAAGTATTTCCAGATGAAGAACTGGGAGCTTTTTATAATAAGAATTTTATTAGTATTCAACTGGATATGGAACGGGGCGAGGGAATTGAATTCTCTGAAAAATATGCCGTAAGAGCCTTCCCAACATTGATTTTTTTTGAAGCAAATGGTAAAGAGATTCATCGGCTGATAGGTGCACGAGAAGCCGCTCGGCTCCTGTCCGAAACGCGTGAAATCATGATTGAAGACAACCGCTTTGCGTCCCTGAAAAGTCGCGTAGAATCTACTGATTCACCGGATAAAAACGACTTGAGAAAATACCTCATCGCTTCCGGGCAGCAGGGCAAAACAGAGGTTGGCCGGATGAAGAAATATCTAAGTCAGATGAATGACGAAGATTGGAAAGATATTGAAATTTTAGAACTTATAGTTGAGTTATCCTATGAATCTGAGGATTGCTCAGATATCTTTACCCAAAGTATTTTTCAAAACTATCACACAATTGTTTCAGCCTTGGAGGCAAATCCCGGCTATCGCGAGCAATTTGACCGGTTTATTTATCAAAAATTAGCTCAGTCATATTCAAGAAAAATTGATGATAATACATTTGATCATACAAACGCAGAAAATTTCATAAAACGCAATAAAAATCTGTTTAATAAAAAGCGTATTCAACTTCTCGCTGAGCGACTGGCCAATAAAAATCAAAATAATCCCGGAAAGCTTCTCAGCATAGACCACCTTATATTTAAAAAATATGAAGAAAATCCTCAGGTATTAAATAATGCTGCATGGGAAATATTTAAGAATCCGGATGCATCTAAAAAAGAACTGAAGTATGCTCTCATTTGGATACGAAAATCTGTTAATATTGATGAGAAATATTACAATACCGATACCCTTGCTCACTTACTCTTCAAAGCAAAGAAATATAAAGAGGCTGAAAAATGGGCTATTCGTTCCATTGATCATGGAAAAAAAGAGGGTGAAGACATAACTCTTACAGAGATTTTACTAACCAATATCCAATCAACAGCCAATAAATGATGCCCTAAATTCAAAAACTATTTAATAACACGTTATAAATTCCGCTGTTTGATCCATTTGATATAGGTTTTCGCATTCGAATCATTTATAAAAATGTATTTTTGCCATCTTGATGAAGAGGGTATTTATCTACTTGTGGATTCCAGTGATTTTGGCCTCGCTGTGGTCTTGCAGCGAGTATAATAAGGTTTTGAAATCCAATGACTTAAATTACAAGTTCGAAATGGCCAAGAAGTACTACAATACCAAAAAGTACAATAAGGCCTATCCTTTATTTGATGAATTACTTAATTTGTACAGAGGCACAGCTCAGGCCGAGGAAGTATACTATTATTACTGTATGAATCTTTACAAAATGGAGGATTACCTATTGGCCGCTTATCACTTTAAAAATTTTTACAGAACTTTTCCCCAAAGTAAATACGCCGAAGAAGCTGCTTTTATGACGGGATATTGTTATTATCTTGAATCTCCGGTTTATTCATTGGATCAAGCGTATACCCTTAAGGCTCTCAGTGAGCTACAGCTCTACATCAACACTCATCCGAAAAGTGCCAGAATTGATCAATGCAATGAATTGGTCATTGAGCTGAGAAGAAAGCTGGAGCGAAAAAATTTTGAAAGGGCAAAACAGTACTACAATACCATGCAGTATCAGGCTGCTGTTGTGGCGCTAAACAATGTAATGAATGATTTCCCCGAAACTCAGTACCGAGAGGAGATTCAACTCCTGCTTCTAAGAAGTAACTTCGAACTGGCCCGATTTTCCATCGAAAGCAAGAAACTTCAAAGATTCATTGAGACAAAAACAGCTTGCGACGATTTCCTGGAACGATATCCAAACAGCAAATACGCAAAAGAGGCAAAAGAAATAAAAGAGAGAGCCGTATCTCAAATACAATTTTTAAGACAGAATCTATTAGAATATGGAAGCTAAAAAAAAGCTTAATGCTCCTAAGGTAGCAGCAACTGTAGACATAGAAAAGGTGGCCGAACCCACAGGAAACATCTACGAAGCGATCATCATCATTGCTAAGAGGGCTGCTCAAATCGCCGATGAGTTGAAGTTGGAAATTAATGAGAAGATGGAAGAATTTAACATTCCGGGTGAGATTCTCGAAGAGGTTTTTGAGAACAAAGAGCAAATCGAGTTGTCCAGATATTTTGAAAATCTGCCTAAACCGCATTTAATGGCTCTACAGGAATGGCTGGATGGCGAAATTTACTATCGCTATGCTGAGTCAGAATCCAAACCCGACTAATGTGGGCGGATAAAAAAATACTCCTTGGAATTTCGGGTGGAATTTCAGCATACAAATCCATCTCACTGGCCAGACTATTTGTAAAGGCCGGTGCACAGGTACAGGTAGTGCTTACTCCTGATGCACGGCATTTTGTAACTCCTCTAACTCTCTCTGCCCTTACAGGTAGACCTGTGTACTCTGAATCCTTTGATCCTGATACAGGGTTTTGGTACAATCATGTAGAACTGGGCTTATGGGCGGATGTAATGGTTATTGCGCCGGCTACTGCCAATACGATTGCTAAAATGGCACACGGTCATTGTGACAATCTTTTGCTTTCATGCTACTTAAGTTCAAGATGTACTGTTTTTTTTTCTCCGGCTATGGATTTGGACATGTATGCCCATCCGGGCGTGCAAGCCAATATTAAAATCCTGCAATCCTACGGAAATAGGCTGATAGATGCTGAAGTTGGTCCGTTGGCCAGCGGCCTCGAAGGAAAAGGACGCATGGCTGAGCCTGAGCATATCTTTCGGAATATTGAAGACTATTTCAGGACATCTACAACATTGGCAGGTAAAAAGGTTTTAATAAATGGAGGCCCTACCTATGAGCATATTGACCCTGTACGTTTCATAGGCAACCATTCGACCGGGGATACGGCCGTGTTTCTGGCTCAGGAAGCACATAACAGGGGTGCTGAGGTGCATCTTGTACTGGGGCCTACCAAATACAAAGGACTAACGTTTCCTTTTGACGTGCGTCATGTCACTTCGGCCTTTGAAATGCTTGAGACATGCTTACACTTTGCTTCACATGCCGATGTGATAGTGTGTGCTGCGGCAGTGGCTGATTACAGGCCAAAAGTCAGAAACGAACAAAAATTAAAAAAAAACGAACCAACTCTGATCCTCGAGCTCGAAAAAAATCCCGATATTCTCTACACACTCGGCAGACAGAAAAAGTCTAATCAGATTTTGATTGGATTTGCTCTGGAAACCGAAAATGGCGAAGTGAATGCATTCAAAAAACTGAAATCTAAAAATGCCGATGCCATTGTACTCAACTCTCCCGGTGAGCACACAGGATTTGCTACGGCGACTAATCAGGTGAATCTTTTGTATGCAGATGGCACGATATTGAGAAGTGAACTCGTTTTAAAAGAAAAACTGGCAGCTTGGATATGGGATACTCTATCAAAATCTTTACTCCGCTCTTAATAACAGGGCTTATGGCAGCCTGTGGCGGCCTTTATGCTCAGGAACTCAATGCCCGCGTAACGATCAATCATCAGCAAATTCAACGCAGTAATATCAATATTTTCAAAACCCTGGAAAATTCGCTTTACGAATTTCTCAACAACACGAAATGGACAGGTGGTCGATATTCAATGCTGGAGCGAATCGAGTGTAATTTCACCCTGATCCTCGAGCAGGAGCCCTCGCCCAACGAATTTCAGGGGAAACTTCAAATACAATACAGCCGACCTGTTTTTGGAACTTCCTACAATTCACCCGTTCTCAACTACCAGGACATTGATCTGTTTTTTCCCTATACAGAATTCGAACGACTGGAATTTAATCCTCAAAACATTGATAATAATCTAGTGGCCATCATGGCATTTTATGCCTACATGATCATAGGCCTGGATAATGCCACTTTCGCTCCGGCCGCAGGTAAAGAGCAATTCGAAATGATGCAAAATATTGTGAACCTCATGCAGAGTCTCGGTCGTTTTCCCGGCTGGCGGGATGACGGTCGAGGGTTTAGAAATCGGTTTTGGATCGCTGAACATCTGAACCACTCCACAACTGGAGATTTCTTGCAGGCACTATACACATACCATCGTCTAGGTCTTGATGTTATGCATTCTAATACAAGGGTAAAGGAGGGTAAAGAGAAAATAGCTGAGGCCTTGATCTCCCTGCAGCCTGTGTATAAAAAACGCCCTCAAAGTATTTTACTTCAAATATTTTTTCAGGCTAAAGCGGATGAGATTGCGGGGATTTACTCAGGGGGTGAACCTATGAATACTGTCAATCTTAGAAATGTACTCAATGAAATAGATCCGCTTAATAGTAGCAAGTATGCACAGCTGCGATAGCGTCCCGCTACAAGTGGGAGACGCTGTATTCGTAGTATTCAGTAATTGGGTTTGTTAGTATTTTCTTGCAGGACTCATCAGCTATGTTTTTAGCATCCTGCTCTGATTCAGCTTCAATGAGTAGTTGAATATGTTTTCCGATGCGGACATCTTCGATACCATGAATTCCCAGATTAGGTAAATTATTACAGATGGCTTTTCCTTGAGGATCAAGAAGGGAGCGATGCGGCATAACATTGACTTCAACCTTGAATTTCATTCTTTCCGAATTTTTTAGGATAGTAAAATGCGATAGATAAAACGACGTACAAAAGTATCACAAAACTCAAGCCTGCCAATTTTAAATAGAATAAAAAGACAAGGGTGAGCAACAGGAAAATGACCTTAAGCCAAATATCTGGGTCGGGTTTTCGGACTTTAAGTGCAAATAATCGAACGTTGGAGTTCATGACCCAGAAAAGCACAACAGGTAGAGGTATGAAATAGATAAGTCTAAAGTGTTCTTTGCCAAAAAAATCAATTAAAAAAGGAATTCCCAACACAAAAATAGCTGCAGAAGGTGTGGGCAGTCCTCTGAAATGGTATGATTGCGTTTGATCCAGATTGAAGCGTGCAAGCCGAAAAGCTGCACCTAAAGATATAAGAAATGCCAGATAAGGGGAATATTCGAGCCAAATAACACCGGGAGGCAGAAATATGTGCATTTGTTTATAAAGCACAAAGGAGGGTACCACCCCAAAACTCACAACATCTGCCAAAGAGTCAAGCTGTACACCTAACTGGGAATCGGATTTAAAGGCCCTTGCCGCCAGGCCATCTAAAAAATCAAATAAAAGACTTAAGCTCATCCAAAGTGCTGTCTGATGAAAATTGTAAGCTAGAGCCGATTCTATCGCTGGCAGCGCACAGAAGAGATTGAGAAGGGTAAGTATATTTGGGATATGATGCTTCATCTGAAGAATATACAAAGAAATAAAAAAACCTCCGTTTTGCATCGCGGAGGTCTTATCATTTGCTTGGGCATTAAACTCTACTTACTCATGCGGTAAGGTCTGAACTTCTGCCGCTTTGGTTTTTTTGAGGTTTTTTTGCGTTTTAGATCGTTCTGCAATCCAAGACGATCCATTGCACAGCGGAAGCCTATCCAGTCTGTTGCCACGGTCTGTTCCATATATCTGCGGGTTCCGGGGCTAACCCAGTACTGGCGGTCTTTCCATGAAGCGCCTTTAACCACTCGCACCGTATTTCCTACCAATGTTGTGGTATTGTAATCGTACATGGGCTCTTCTCCCGGAGGAACGTCTTTACTGTAATAGATGCTCGACTCAACATCTCCATCGAGATAGTCTCTGTAATCACTGTATTGATAGTTTCTCCGGTTGAGATTTTCCTGTTCTGTTACAGGGCGCACGGGTAACTGACCTGGAAGTCTCACAATTTTACCGTTTTGATCCACTTGAGTTTCCTGAAGAATGGTAAGTTCACCGGCACCTTGATAATCATTGTCAAATGATGAAAACTCATTTCCTCTGAATGGTCTAAAATCTGTAATATCTTCAAAACTTAACGGTCGGTACACGTCCATGACCCACTCGGCTACATTGCCTTCCATGTCATACAGTCCAAAATCATTGGGAGGATAAAATTTTACTTGCATTGTGATGTCAGCCTGATCATTTAACCAACCTCCTAAACCCATATTGTCTCCGCGTCCTCTTTTGAAATTACCCAGCATATCTCCGCGGTAGCGCTTGTCGGAATTCCGCATCGAGTTTCCTGCCCAAGTGAATTTGTTCCCTTCGTAATGTCTGTCAAATTGGCGATTGCCAATGTTGCCATAGGCAGCATATTCCCATTCAGCTTCGGTTGGTAATCTATATTTAGGCAGTAAGATCCCATCCTCGATATTTACAGGGCGACCTTCTTTGCCGTATGGGCTATTAGGTCGGTAATCTTTCAGGCCTTTTTTATTTTGCTGAGTGTATTCACCCGGAAGATATAGATACACTTCTGTGTTGAAGTGATCAGCGTCTTTTTGATCGTTCAGAGGTGAAAAAACCCCTTTTTCGATCAAAATCATTTCATTGACACGGTCTGTCCTCCAAGCACAGTATCTCATAGCCTGCTCCCAGTTTACGCCTACTACGGGGTAAAAATTATACGCTGGGTATCTGAGGTAATTTTCGACAAATGCCTCGTTGTATGCAAGTTTGTCTCTCCATACTAGGGTGTCAGGTAGTGCAGTACGATAAATTTCAGGAAAGTAGTCAAGATCAAACACTCTTTGGAGCCAGTAGAGATATTCGCGGTATGCCAGGTTGGTGACCTCGTGCTCATCCATGTAAAAAGAAGAGACGGTAACTTGACGGGGGATATTGTTCCAGTCTTTGATTACGTCTTCTTCCACCCGGCCCATAGTAAAGGTACCCCCTTCTATAAAGACAAGCCCCGGGCCAGTAAGTTGACCTTTAAACTTCAGGTTCGCCATGAAGCCCCCTTGTTTGGAATCATTGATTTTCCAACCTGTGGTGCTTGATTTGGGTTTTCCACAACTGCTTATCAGGGCGATCAAAGCAAAAGTGAAGAAGGGAATTATTGTTCTCATATACAGCGTCAAGTGTTTTAAGTTAGAATTTAGGACAGCGTACAGGTTCTATCTTTTTTACTTTTTTAGGACAAGCAAATTGATACATCAATGATATTTCATGAGCCCCGCCCAGGGCGTTGGTTAATCGGCTTATTGTGTAGTCATAGCTGTAACCGATTCTCCAAGGCATCTCTGCGGGAGCCAACCCAAGTAATATAACGAGGGCATCCGGATTACTATTGCCGTGTCTTAGACCAAGCCCCCCTGTGATTGCGCTATAGTTAAATGACAAGCCTCCGAAAAACGACCAAAAGGTGCCTTGATTTTGAAAAACGATATTTGGAATGAGTACGCTTTGATACTCACCATATAATCTTCTCCGGCTGATGGGGATGTTGGCCCCGGAATGTATGGTTAGTTTAAAGGGCAGTCTGCTCTCTACAAAGAAACTTTCATCCGGTTGAGTGAGATGATGCCCTGCAATTCCTACATAAAAGGCCTCTGAATATCCAATAAAACCGATAGAGAGATCTACGTGGTTATTTTGTACACGGTCGGGTCCGACTTCCTCAGTAGGCCTTACAAATCCAAAAAAGGGATCAATCATATCGGGAAACCGAAAATTTCCCCACTCCAGAGTCCGCTGCCTGAAATTTGCCTGAAAGCCGGCCAGGATAGAAAATTTGCGTGAAACCTGAAGATGATATGAATAAACTGCGCCGATTTCTGTAAGATTCAATACTCCGTCCCCGGCTTCATCCCTTAAAACCAAAAATCCAAGCCCCCCTTTGAGTGCATCGAAGTATTGATCATAGGATGCAGAAAAAGTTTGATATACATTGCCCAGAGGGTACTGGCTTCTGTAGTTAAGATGGACTTTCGGACAGCGCGCCACACCGGCAAAAGCCGGATTGAGATACAAGGGATTTGCGTAGTATTGTGAGAAATGCGGATCCTGGGCTTTGACTGTAGAAGCTATACAAAAGAAAAAAAGCAACTGAAAAAGAGTTTTACCTCTATTGAGCATTTACTTTAGGTTTTATGAAGTTGAGTTTCCACTTTACAAATGTATTCATGGATGTGTTAGCGGTAAATATGGGCTTAAAATTTTCAGTGCGACAATATTACTAAATCCTTTAACAATATTTAAAAAAATTTATTGTGTCCTTTGTATGGATAAGTTTATGAAAAATTTCACCAGAGAAAACTAAGTTTTTTCATATTCTATTTAGACTGCATCGCATCCACCATGGCATGTACACGGGCAAGTTTCAGCACCCAATCGATGGCAGATTTGATCGAAGGTATATCATTGATCCGGATATAGAGCCTGTTGTTTTTTTCTTTTAGTTGTATGTTTTTAAATCGTGCAATATTTTGCAAAAGTTGCTGAAACCTGTCGCTTTGGTATAAAGCGTGTTTTGGGTTCTGTGGGAAGTATCCGAGAAAAATCTCTTGCTTAATCGTAATTTTCTCAAATCCGCATTCACGCGCCAGTAATCTCAGCCGTATGCTGTTGAGCAGTTCGGAGGCCTGCAGTGGGAGAGGGCCAAACCTGTCTTTTAGCTCTGATTCAAATTGTTCGATTTCTTCTTCACTCTGGAGCTGATCGAGCTGCTGATACAGTCGAAAGCGCTCCTCTGTCTTGTTGATGTATTCATCCGGAAAGAGTACTTCGATATCGGTCTCGATGCTACAATCTTTTGGAGTCGGACTCTGATTTAGCTCAGCTTCATACAGATCTCTGAACTCATTTTCTTTCAACTCCTGTATCGCTTCTTCAAGTATTTTTTGGTATGTTTCAAAGCCAATATCAGTAATGAAACCGCTTTGTTCACCGCCAAGGAGGTTGCCGGCGCCTCTGATTTCGAGATCTTTCATGGCGATCTGAAAGCCACTGCCCAAATCGGTAAATTGTTCTATAGCTTTGAGCCTTTTTCTAGAAAATTCGGAAAGCGTGCTCAATGGTGGCGCGATCAGTCTGCAATATGCCTTTTTGTTGCTTCGGCCCACCCGGCCTCTGAGCTGATGCAGATCGCTTAATCCAAAATTGTGAGCTTGGTTGATGATTATAGTGTTTGCATTGGGAATGTCAAGTCCGTTTTCGGCTATTGAGGTACTTACGAGGATATCGTAATCCCCTTCCATAAATCCCAATAAAATCTCCTCTAGTTTGTTTCCATCCATCCGGCCGTGTGCTACCGCGATGGAAGCCCCGGGAACTAAACGCTGAAGCATCCCTGCGATTTCAAATATGTTTTCGATCCGATTGTGAATGAAGAATACCTGGCCGTCTCGTCGGAGTTCTTCTAAGATTACATCCCTGATTACCTCTTCATTCCAGGTAATAATTTGTGTATCTACAGGTTGTCGGTTAGGTGGGGGGGACGACATCACCGACAGATCGCGCGCAGCCATGAGACTGAATTGTAAGGTGCGAGGTATAGGAGTGGCCGTTAGGGTCAGGGTATCTATGTTTACCCGAAGTGCTTTGAGTTTTTCTTTTACAGCTACACCAAACTTCTGCTCTTCGTCTATAATCAATAGACCCAAGTCCTTAAACTTCACCCGGTCGCTGACCAGAATGTTGGTTCCAATGATTATATCAATTTCTCCTTTGGCGAGTCTGTCGAGGATTTCTTTTTGTTGTCCGGGAGTCTTAAATCTGGAGAGGTACTCGACCTTGACGGGGAAGTCTTTTAATCTTGCCGAAAAAGTCTTGTAGTGCTGAAAGGCCAGGATGGTCGTGGGTACCATCACAGCCGTTTGTTTTCCATCAATGGCTGCCTTGAAAGCAGCTCTGATGGCTACCTCTGTTTTACCAAATCCCACATCTCCGCAGACCAGGCGATCCATGGGTAAGGCACTCTCCATGTCGTTTTTTACATCAGCTGTGGCTTTGATCTGATCAGGTGTGTCTTCGTACATAAAGGAGGCCTCCAGTTCGTTCTGAAGGTAGCTGTCTGGAGAGAATGCAAATCCCTTACTGGCTTTCCTCTTTGCGTACAGTTGAATCAAGTCAAATGCAAGCTCTTTGACCTTTCTTTTGGCAGATTCTTTTTTTCTTGCCCATGTGTTGGTGCCCAGTTTGCTCAGTGATGGCTCCGTACCCTCTTTTCCATTGTATTTAGAAATTTTATGCAAGGCATGGATGCTTACATACAGCACATCGTTGTCTTTGTAAATGAGTTTTATGGCTTCTTGTACCTTACCGTCATTTTCAATTTTTTGTAATCCGGCAAACTTTCCGATTCCATAGTCGATATGGGCGACGTAGTCTCCGTACTGCAGCGAGGTGAGCTCTTTGAGTGTGATGGCTTGCTTCTGCTCGTAGAAGTTTTTTATTTTATACTTGTGGTAGCGCTCAAATATCTGATGATCTGTGAGAAGAATTTTTTGATTGATGTGATCCTCAAATCCGTCGTGTAAAGATACCAGGGTGGTGATATATTTTGCAGTACAGCCATGTTCGGCCAGTGCAGAGTGAAGCCGCTCTAATTGCCGGCTACTTCCGCTTGTCAGAATCACCTGATATCCATTAGCTGTTTTTTCATGCAAGTAATCTGTAAGAATCTGAAAGTTTTTGTGAAATACGGGATGCGGACTGCTTTCATAGACTACATGTACAGCTCTAGCCATGCAGGTCGTCTTGCCAATACTGATTACAGATTGTTCATCTCTTTGAAGCAATCTTTGGAACAAATCTCCTGAAATAAAGAGATTTTCGGGTTCCAGGTGGCGGATGGGCGAGTTGAGAGACTGAAATTTCTGAGTTGCTTTTTCCATTAGCGTATTCATGCGCAGCACCACCTGAGAATCGTCTTGAACCAGGATCACCGTGTTTTCACTGCCCATAACTTCGACCAAAGACATCCGCTTGTCCTCAAGGTGCTTGTTTTCGATATTAGGTAAAAGAAGCGCTTTTTGTACATGTGAAAAAGAAAGTTGTGTATCAATGTGGAATAATCGGATGCTCTCGATTTCGTCGCCAAAAAATTCAAGTCGGTATGGATGCTCATTTACATATGAGAAAACATCGACAATACCTCCTCTGCTGCTGAATTGGCCCGGTTCGGTCACAAAGTCAACCCTTTCAAAGCCATACTCAAACAGGGTTTCATTTAAAAAATCAACACTCAGATTCATGCCGACAGTGACTTCAATCATATGGCTCGAGAGGGCCTTTTGGGTGATAACTTTTTCGAATACAGCATCTGCAGATGCCACTACTACAGCGGGCTTCGGAGGTGTCGAGATGCGGCTTAGCGTTTCAGCTCTCAGCAGAATGTTGGCATTATCGGTATCTTCGGTTTCATATGGATTTTTGTGGGAGGGTGGAAAATAGTACATATCATCCTTGCCTATCAACTGCTGAAGGTCGTTGAACACATAAGAAGATTCCTCGTTGTAAGGCAGGACAATCAGTAATTTTATGGAACTAAGTTGATATAGTGATGAAGCTAATAAGGATAGTAAAGAACCGTTGACCCCCTCCAGATGGATTTTATTTGTCTTACTTTGGTTCAATAATTCAAAAATCCGGACAAAAACTTCAGTTTGTCTGTATTCTTTTTGTAAGTCGCTGGCCGATTGAGACAGGCTTTGTGTCATTTGAGTGTATGTGCTCATCTTTTTACAACTCGAAATGTGGTTTAGAGTTCACCCTGTTCAAACAGAGATCTAAGCAAAAATACCAAACTACACCATCTTTTCAGAATCTTAATAAATGCATAAAGCGTCTCACAGTAAGAGGATATGATGATTAAGTCATTGGTATTCAGATAGAAAAATACGATTTGGAAATTGCAGGAGCATTTGCAGTATTGATATGTTATGCTATTTTTGCAGCCCGATTATTAGGCCCATTCGTCTATCGGTCAGGACGTCAGATTTTCATTCTGAAAAGAGGGGTTCGATTCCCCTATGGGCTACCTAGGCACTATGGCCCATTCGTCTATCGGTCAGGACGTCAGATTTTCATTCTGAAAAGAGGGGTTCGATTCCCCTATGGGCTACAAATAAATTGTTGAATACTTACAAATGGCAAATCATAAATCGGCGCTTAAGAGAGTGCGTCAGACAGAAAAGAGACGTCTTCACAACAGGTACTATTACAAAACGGCTCGTAATGCCGTGAAGAAGTTGAGATCTATCACCAATTCCGCTGAGGCATCCGAATTGCTCGCATCAGTGATATCCATGGTAGATAAGCTCGTCAAAAGAGGAATCATTCATAAAAACAAGTCCTCAAATCTTAAGTCAAAACTGACAAAACATGTGAATAAACTGAAGGCAGCTGCTTCCTAGTGTCTTTTGTGATTAGAGTATTTTGAAACGCCACGGCAAAGCCGATGGCGTTTTTACTTTTGCGTAAAGTCGATGATGAAGTGAAAAGGAATAAAAACAAAGATGTAAATGATCAATATGCATTTGCCTACAGTACAAAATCCAATGGTAGTCCTTTTGACGTCTTAGCCACTACGGACTACAGTGATTTAGATAAAAGGAGAGGGCAAAGCAGGGAAATTGTAGAGCTGCATTTTCAAGTGAAAGGCCGCAATGGAAAGCCTGTAACCATTGTGAAAAATGTGCCATCGGAGCTCGGTGTGGAGGAAACGGCCTCCTCCCTTAAAAAACTGCTGAATACCGGCGGTACTGTAAAAAATGGGGAGATCATATTGCAAGGCGATCGACGGAAGGAGATTTCCCTTTGGTTCGCCTCTCAGAGCATAAAAACGAAATACGTAGGAGGATAAAAAAAGCTCCGGTTACCACACCGGAGCTTTTTGGGTCAATCATTAAAAAAATTTTATCCTTGCTGTTGGAGGAGTTTGTCCATCTCAAGAGCTTTCTGACTATTACCTAGTTTGTAATAAACTTCTCGAAGAGCCTTAATGGTGTCTTTATCGTTTGGATTAATGGCGTATGCTTTTTCAAAGAGAGGTAAGGCTTGTTTAAAAAGGTCCAATTGCTGGTTTTTTAGTTTTTCAAACTTTTTGGTTTCGTTGAAAGAGAGTTTATTCATTTGCTCGACCAGGTCGTTGGCCTGTGTGATATAGATCAGCCCTTTCATGTAAAGGACGTCTGCATAGTTTTCATCAATTTCAAGGGCTTTGTTGTATGCCTCTTCTGCTTGCTTGATGTCATTGAGTTCTGTGTGATAAATGGTGCCGAGGATAAACCAGAAAAGCTTGTTGTTGGGTTCATTTTGGAGGGATAAACGAAGATTTTCGACGGCTTTGTCATATTGTTTGGTTTTGATGTAGCTGTCGAGTTCTTCGCGGATAAATCTTTCTTCGTTAGGGTATTCTGTACGTGCTTTTTTTAGAATTGCGGTGTAATTCTCTTGGTCGTTGATGCTCTTGTATGCTACGGCGAGCATAATATACAGGTCCGGCCTGATGTCACCTTCTTCTCTTGGATTTACAAATCGGTCTGGTCGTATGCGAAGATTGCGCTGTAATTCCTTCGGTGAACCAAACTGAACTTCCTTTTTTTGCTCATTATCATAAGCAAAATACTGAACGCCTTTGTAATCAAGATTCAGCAATTGATTAAACAGGTTGATGGCTTCCCGGAAGTCTTTTGCATTAAACTTCATGAGAGCGGCATTGTAAAGCATTACGGTATCTATGATATCGATGCCCGGTGATTTTCCCAACTCATAGGATAGAAGAAAGTCTCTGTATGCTTCTTCCAGTTGTTCGTTTCTTGCGGCTTTCTCGCCACGACGCTGAATCAGGTTTATAACGACAAACATGTCTGCTACAGCTTGTTCTGAAAAAAACTTTTTATTAATAGATTTCTCATATTCGAGATTTTTTCTCAGATTTTCCGCAGCTATGTCGAGGGCTTTGGGCTCTAAGTTTGCTATGGCTTGATCTGCCGATTGATATATTTCAAGATGGATTTTGCCGTTGTAGTAATAATACTTGGCCAAGTCTTTTGGTTTGATGGATGCGGTGCCGGTTTCATTGAGTTTGGCGGTTGCATTGTCGATATTTCGTTTGGCATCTGCCAGGTCATTTCTACGCTCGAGTGCGATGACAGCCGAACTCACGGTGGGCCCAATCTGTGCCATTGAGGTTAGTCCAAATGCTATGAGCATAAGAATTGCTACTTTTCTCATACGATTTTATTTTGTTAATTTAAAAAACTTTGTCAAAGGTACATTTTGAAAGGATTATTCAGCCATTTCCGGAGTATTATCTGTTGGTAAGTTGTCAAGATTTGGGGTCTCCGGCTCATCCTCAGTGCGAGGCACTCGGCACACGGAAGCAATCATATCGCCATTTCGGAGATTGATAAGTTTTACGCCCTGAGTATTGCGCCCCATAACTCTGAGGTCTGCCACTGCAAACCGAATGGCTACGCCTTTTTTATTTATGATAATCAGGTCATACTCGTCTGTGACATCCTTTATGGCTACGAGTTTACCGGTTTTTTCTGTGATGTTTATGGTTTTAACACCTTTGGCCCCTCTGTTGGTAATCCGGTATTCTTCTATGGAAGTGCGTTTTCCAAAGCCATTTTCAGACACGACCAATATATCACGGTTCAAATCGCTTACGCAAACCATGCCCACTACTTCATCGGATTCATCTGCCAGTGTCACTGCTTTTACTCCCGCTGCATTTCTGCCCATCGGGCGAACCGTACTCTCGTGAAAGCGTATGGCTTTCCCGGATTTTACGGCCAGGACGATCTCGGAGTTGCCATCAGACAGTGCAGCTTCAAGCAGCTGGTCACCCTCGCGAATGGTAATGGCGTTGATGCCATTGGCTCGGGGCCGTGAATAGGCTTCCAGCGTTGTTTTTTTGATGATTCCCTTTTTGGTTACCAGAGTGATGTAGTGCCTGGTGAGATACTCTTCATCCGACAGATTCTCCACATTGATATAAGCCAGCACTTTATCATCTGCCGGAAGATTGATCAGGTTTTGAATGGCGCGCCCCTTTGAGGCTTTGCTGCCTTCCGGTATTTCGTAAACTTTGAGCCAAAAGCACCGTCCTGCTTCTGTGAAGAGAAGAAGATAATTGTGATTGGTAGCCATAAAAATGTGCTCTACAAAGTCTTCATCTCGTGTGGCTACCCCTTTTTGTCCCACTCCTCCACGGCTTTGGGTGCGGTATTCGCTCAGTGACGTTCGTTTGATGTAGCCGGCATGGGAGATGGTGATCACTACCTCCTCGTCAGCGATCATATCTTCCATAGAGAGGTCTCCACCTGAGTAATCGATGGTTGTGCGTCGCTGGTCTCCGAATTTCTCTTTTATTTCAAGGAGTTCATCTTTGATTATTTTCATCTGAAGGTCTCTGCTGGCGAGTACTTCTCGGAGATAGGAAATTGTTTTCATCAGAGCGTCGTACTCTTCTTTGATTTTTTCGCGTTCTAAACCTGTGAGGCGCTGGAGACGCAATTCCAGGATAGCTTTGGCTTGAATTTCACTGAGCTCGAATTCGGTCATCAGGCCAGTTTTGGCGTCATCTACATTTTTGGAATTTCGTATCAGATCAATGGCGCGGTCGAGATCATCCTTTGTAGAGATTACCTTTAGCAGGCCTTCCAGAATATGTGCTTTTTTCTCAGCCTGATCGAGATCGTAGCGCGCCCGGCGCATGATGACACTGTGCCTGAAATCAATGAAATGTGATATCAGATCCTTAATGTTCACCAGCATGGGTCTGCCGTTTACAAGGGCAATGTTGTTGACCGAGAAGGTGCTTTGCAGGGGAGTGTACTTGTAGAGATGATTGAGTACGACGTTGGGGATCGCATCGCGCTTCAGTACATACACGACCCTCAATCCATCGCGATCACTCTCATCCCTCAGGTCTGAGACTCCTTCAATTTTTTTGTCATTAATCAGGTCGGCTGTCTTTTTAATCATTTCTGCCTTGTTGACCTGGTAGGGAATCTCGGTAACGACAATGCAAGTGCGGCCATCTATTTCTTCAATGGAAGCTTTACCTCTTAGCACGATTCTTCCTCGTCCGGTATGGTACGATTCCTTGACTCCATCGTATCCGTAGATGATTCCCCCTGTGGGAAAGTCCGGAGCTTTGATATGTTTGATGATATCTTCTATGGATATATCCGGGTTGTCGATGCATGCGACGATGGCATCAATGGTATCTGACAGATTATGTGGGGGCATATTGGTGGCCATACCCACGGCAATACCAGAAGCACCATTGATCAAAAGGTTTGGAATGCGCGTTGGCAGAACGGTTGGCTCTTTCAGTGAATCGTCGAAATTCAGCTGAAAGTCAACTGTCTCTTTTTCGATGTCAGAAAGCATTTCTTCAGAAATCTTTCTCAGACGGGCTTCTGTGTAGCGCATTGCCGCCGGGCTGTCGCCGTCTATAGATCCGAAGTTTCCCTGACCATCGACCAAGGTGTATCGCATGGACCAGTCTTGAGCCATACGCACCATAGTATCATAGACCGAACTATCTCCGTGCGGGTGATATTTACCCAAAACTTCCCCTACGATCCTGGCAGACTTTTTATAAGGTCTGTTAGAAAGAACTCCCAGCTCATACATCCCATAAAGCACCCTTCTGTGTACCGGTTTCAGTCCGTCTCTGACATCAGGTAATGCCCTTGACACAATCACCGACATCGAATAATCGATGTACGACGATTTCATTTCTTCTTCAATGTTGACCGGAATAATCTTTTCGTTTTCTGCCATAATGTCAATAGTAATGCGCTAAATGTTGTGAAAATTGTCAAAGTTGCAAAAATAGCCACTCAAAAGGGTTAGAACTTTTGCCGGAGGCTTGTAATAATTCGAATTTTGCACAGATTTTTGTTAAAAATAAGCATTGATTAAAAATTGCACGATTCTTTCTTATATTACATTTGATAAACTGATTTTATTTTTTTTCGTTATTTAGTTAGGAATTAAGTTTCATGGAAGAGAATTTTTCACCGAGAGTTAAAGATGTGATAAGCTACAGCAAGGAGGAAGCTCTCCGGCTGGGTCACGACGTGATTGGCACGGAGCATCTCATGCTGGGAATCATAAGAGAAGGAGAGGGAAGTGCCATACAAATATTGTACGATTTAGGTGTGGATATTCAGGCACTTCGCCAAAGGATTGAGTCACTTATTCCGGCCAATTATGCTGGAAATGTAAATATTAAAAAAAATATACCACTCACCCGCCAAGCAGAAAAAGTGTTGAAAATCACACTCCTGGAAGCTAAAAAACTTCAGAGTTCTGAGATACGCACAGCACATCTGCTCTTGTGTATCCTGCGCAATGAAGATGATCCAGTAGCCAGGGTATTGAAAAATTTTGGAGTAACTTACGAAAATGCCCGTCAGGTATTTATAAATATTCAGGACCCCTCGTCTTCTGACTTCAAATACAAAGAAGATATCTCTATGAGCACATACGAAGATGATGATGACTTCGAACGAAAAGAACGCTATGGAAATACCAACAGACCTGGTGGAAAAATGGACACAAAATCAAAAACTCCTGTGATTGACAACTTTGGCCGCGATCTTACTCAACTTGCAGAAGAGGGTAAGCTCGACCCGGTTGTGGGGCGCGAAAAGGAAATAGAGCGTGTCTCTCAGATTCTTTCCCGCCGAAAAAAAAACAATCCTCTTCTCATAGGTGAACCCGGCGTGGGTAAATCAGCCATTGCAGAAGGCCTCGCTCTTCGTATTGTAAAGAAAAAAGTGAGTCGCGTACTCTTCGACAAACGTGTAGTGGCTCTAGATCTTGCATCGATGGTAGCCGGTACCAAATACCGCGGACAATTTGAAGAGCGCATGAAATCACTTATGAACGAACTTGAGCGCAATAAAGATATCATCCTCTTTATAGACGAGATCCACACTATCGTGGGTGCAGGAGGGGCGACCGGCTCACTGGATGCTTCCAATATGTTTAAGCCGGCACTGGCCAGAGGTGAAATCCAGTGCATTGGTGCTACTACTTTAGACGAATACCGTCAGTATATTGAAAAAGACGGAGCGCTGGAAAGACGCTTCCAAAAAGTCATGGTAGAGCCAACTTCTCCTGAGGAGACAATACAGATACTTAAAAATATCAAAGACAAATACGAAGAACACCACAACGTGGTATACACCGACGAAGCTCTGGACGCATGTGTACACCTTACTCAGAGGTATGTATCAGACAGACATTTGCCGGACAAGGCGATTGATGCCCTTGATGAAACCGGCTCAAGGGTTCACATCACTTCTATAAAGGTGCCTCAGTCAGTGCTCGACCTGGAAAAGCAACTCGAAGAAATCAGGGATCAAAAAATAAAAGTAGTAAAACGACAGAAATACGAAGATGCTGCGCGTTTGCGAGATGATGAAAAACGATTGGAAAATCAATTGATGGAGGCTCAGCGCGAATGGGAGGAGGAAGTAAGGCGCAATAAAGAAATAGTAACTGTAGACCATGTGGCTGAGGTAGTATCTATGATGACCGGCATTCCCGTTCAACGCGTAGCTCAGGCTGAATCCAACCGATTGGCTAAACTCGCAGAAGAGCTGCAGGGTAAGGTTATTGGTCAGGAAGAAGCTGTGAATAAGGTCGTAAAAGCCATTCAAAGAAATAGGGCTGGCCTCAAAGATCCGAAAAAGCCCATAGGTTCATTTATATTCCTTGGCCCCACCGGCGTGGGTAAAACCCAGCTCGCCAAAGAGCTGGCCAAGGCGCTATTTGACTCCGAAGATTCGATGATCCGCATCGATATGAGTGAGTATATGGAGAAATTTTCGATTTCCAGATTGATCGGGGCGCCTCCGGGCTACGTGGGCTATGAAGAAGGTGGTCAGCTTACTGAAAAAGTTAGACGCAAGCCCTATTCTGTGGTACTGCTTGATGAAATCGAAAAAGCCCATCCAGATGTGTTTAATCTCTTGCTGCAAGCGCTTGACGACGGACAGATGACTGATTCGCTCGGTAGGAAGGTTGATTTTAAAAACACAATCATTATCATGACATCAAACATCGGTACCCGACAGTTAAAAGACTTCGGTACAGGTGTGGGTTTTGTCACAAAAGCTAAAGAAGAGAATATAGATACTTTGGCAAAAAACGTCATCGAAAGTGCCCTGAAGAAAGCTTTTGCCCCTGAGTTTCTGAACAGAATAGATGACGTCATTCTCTTCAACACACTCAAAAAAGAGCACATCCACCAGATCATCCATATCGAGATCCGTAAGCTCATCGATCGGGTAGAAAAGTTAGGCTATAAACTGCGTCTCAGCGAAGAATCCATCGAATTTCTGGCTGAAAAGGGCTTTGA
>CALFUW010000030.1 GCA_937929815.1 uncultured Flavobacteriales bacterium
GGATCGGAAAATAGAGGATCACCGCTTTTTTGACCCATTCATTTACAATCCAGCGTTCGTTCTCTGGCTGTGCTACGCGCAAATGTCCCTTATCGAGATCATCAATGACACTTTCGATGGCTTGAATCGACTCCTCTGCGCCGAGCAGCGATCGATCTTCCCATGCCGCTTCGATGAGTTGCTGTTTGTCAGTCATTTTACAGTAATAGCCACAAAAGTAAGCCTCCGATCACATAGCAATAGTCAAAAAAATCATTGCCATCCGGGATCAGAATTCTTAGAATCTCTGTACACCCGGTCATGAAAAACCTAATGGATTATACCAAGCCGATATACCAAAACTTCCTGTCATGGATTGTACACCATCCGGATCATTCTTCTGGCAGCGTGGCCATGTAAATGCTTACATAAAATTATTCTATTTAAAACACAAGCGAGGTATTTCAGTGTTTACCTTTCACAACCGACATATCTCTGAATAATCCCAGTTAAAAGATTCAAATCAGAGAAATGAACGGGTTTAAAAGGAAGTAATACCCGTACATTTGTCCACCAAACAGAATGAATTAGAAGTGATATGAATTATGACATGTTTCAGGCACCGGACTACTATCTGGTAGATGAACTGCTCAGCGATGAGCACAAACTGGTGCGCAATACAACCCGCGAATGGGTAAAAAGAGAAGTAACCCCCATCATTGAAGAATATGCTCAAAGGGCGGAATTTCCTGCCCAACTGCGAAAAGGTTTAGCGGAAATCGGAGCCTTTGGGCCATTTATCCCACAGGAATATGGAGGTGCTGGCCTGGATTATATATCCTATGGATTGATGATGCAGGAAATCGAACGCGGAGACAGCGGTGTGCGCTCCACGTGCTCTGTTCAATCTTCACTGGTGATGTTTCCCATTTATAAGTATGGATCGGAAGATCAAAAACGGAAATATCTGCCCAAACTTGCTACGGGTGATTTTTTAGGAGCCTTTGGACTTACGGAACCCAATTTTGGCTCCAATCCGGGCGGTATGGTGACCAACTTTCGGGATATGGGAGATCACTACCTGCTTAACGGCAGTAAGATGTGGATAAGCAATGCTCCAATATGCGACATTGCCGTAGTCTGGGCTAAGGATGAATCGGGCAGAATACACGGATTGATTGTCGAGCGAGGAATGGAAGGCTTTACCACGCCTGAAACCAAAAACAAATGGAGCCTCCGGGCGAGTGCCACAGGTGAACTGGTATTTGACAATGTGCGCGTACCCAAAGAAAATCTCTTGCCCGGCCGTTCCGGATTGGGTGCGCCTCTGTCCTGCCTCGACAGCGCGCGCTATGGCATCGCTTGGGGAGCCATTGGGGTAGCCATGGATTGCTATGATACGGCATTGCGTTATTCAAAACAGCGCATTCAATTCGACAGGCCCATTGCTTCCTTTCAGCTCCAACAGAAAAAGCTAGCCGAAATGATAACGGAAATTACCAAAGCACAACTCCTCACATGGCGCCTTGGGGTGCTTCGAAACGAAGACCGTGCGACTACGGCTCAAATTTCTATGGCTAAGCGCAACAATGTGGAGATGGCTCTCAAGATCGCCCGCGAAGCCCGTCAGATACTTGGTGGTATGGGGATCACAGGTGACTATCCCATAATGCGCCATATGATGAACCTCGAATCGGTCATCACCTATGAAGGCACCCACGATATCCACTTACTGATTACAGGGGCAGACATCACCGGTATCCCGGCCTTTAAATAGTCTTTTGGATCTTCCGATTCCTGAAATGCAGGAATCCTGTCTGCTTCCTTTCATCTCATCGGTACTTCGATGACGAGAAGCCTTGTGAGCGGATCAATGCCCAATTGCAAGGAGACTATTTCGCTGACTTCCAGGCTATCTCGTCTGGTCAGATGTTTGTCGCTGAATTGTATGCCTCCCTCAATCACCATTATATACACCCCATTATCCGGATTTTTCAAATGATAAGTAGTCTCTGAGGGTGTATCGCGTCCATGATATATGGATATAAATGCATCCTGATAAATCCAGAGAGCCCTGTCCGAAAAACCTTTTGGACCTACAATCAAAGTCCATTGTTCGGGCTCCAACACCTGGTGATAGGACATTTGATCATAGCGAGGATCAACATTCATCACATTTGGATAGATCCAGATTTGAAACAGTTCGACAGGTTCATGATATGGATTTATTTCACTGTGGTATATGCCTTTTCCGGCGCTCATTACTTGCACCTCACCGCTGTGTACCGTAGCCGAGTTTCCCATGCTGTCTTGGTGTCTAAGTCCTCCCTTTGTAGGTATTGTTATGATTTCCATATTGTCGTGAGGGTGCATTCCAAAACCCATACCTGCTGCGACGTAGTCATCATTTAACACCCGAAGTTTACCAAAATGCATCCGATGCGGATTATAATAGTTAGAAAAGCTGTAACTATACCGTGTCTTAAGCCATCCAATATCTGATTTGCCTCTACTTTCTGATTTTATTATGTTGATTTTCAATTTTTTACTACTTTTTTGTAAATATCAAATATGCATACTTTCTTATCATAACTTATAGAGTTTTTTTCTATGTGAAAACTTTGAATCTCTGATCTGAATAATCAGATTATCGTTCAAAAAGGTGAATTAAAACGCGGAAGTACATCAATTGGTCAGATCTATGCCAAGGGTGAGGCTTATAAGGTTAAGAGAAGGAAGCTGAGCTCGTGAACGGAAATAGGAATTCAACTCATAGGACGCTGTGAATGTGAAACCCCTTGCACCCATTAGCACACGTGCACCGACATAAAGTGGATTCACGTGAAAATTAGCGTAAGTCTTTGTATCGCGTTTCATATCATTATCGCCAGTCAGGTCAGATACCAATGTACTATTAGCAAAACGATAACCTCCAAATAAACCAACCCCGAAATAAAATCCATTTGTAAATCCTTTGCTGTGAGAAAGGGTTAGGAGCAGTGGCGCTTCAAGGGATTGACTTCTTAACCTGCTACTGGTAGCAGTAGATTGAGGTTCGACTTGAAATTCAATACCCAAAGGCGTAGCATTCATTCGTACATTATTAGGAAGACCAAAAGCAGTCCATCTGTATGAAAGTCCATAATAAATACCTAATATATTGGATGGTGTAAATTTTCTGTTTCCATGAAAACCAACAGCAAACGTCCAGGATCGATATATATCTGCATCCATCAAAGAATTGTCGCTCAACTGATTTACTCCCGATGAAAAATGAAATATAAAAGCTGACCGACCACTCTGGTAATTAGGGAATTCATTTACAGTGACAGGGCTTTTTTTGGATTTTAGTTTTTCAAGTGAATCGATTTTTAAACCAAGTCCGGAGTGCTCCTGATACGCAATCCCGGATTTGTTCTCAATAGATGTAATCTGCTTATCAAACTTCTCGATTTCGTCATTTAATTGTTTAAACTGATCATCTAATTGATCTTCCCAATCTTCTCTAAAAATCTTTTTGAATTGCATATTTTTATTGTATGTATAGAGGATCTTCTGAATTATAGAATCTGC
Source organism: uncultured Flavobacteriales bacterium (assembly GCA_937929815.1). GTDB lineage: Bacteria > Bacteroidota > Bacteroidia > Flavobacteriales > Schleiferiaceae > Thermaurantimonas. Next base: position 3,553 of record CALFUW010000030.1, read on the forward strand.
CTCCTCACGCTCAATTGCATTGTTGGTTTTAAGATATTCAATTCTCTTAAGAAGCAACTGAACTTTGTAAGATGATTTTTGAGCATTTCTGGTCACATTTTTTATAATATGATCCAACTCTTTCTCACTAATGCTCATAATATCCGGTGTATGAATTGCGATTTGTGTTCCATCTACATCAATTTGTATGGATACTTTTGAAACTGAATCGGTAGGTGAAGACTGACCATAAGTTATTTGTACCTTGGAAATCAACAAAGAGAACAGAGAAACCAATAAAAACTTCTTCATGATTATTCGGGTTTTTGAGATGGATTTTTCTTAATGTTTAGACGATTTGAAAATGGATAGGTCAATGATTTTCCGACTTCTGCAAGATTAAAATTGGATATACCGTTTTTAACCTGATTGAGGGTCTGCTCTACATCATCTACAATAGGTGCCGGAATAGTGAATTTCTGATGACCGATTTTCATGGAAATTTCTCTTTTTTGCGAATGAATTTCCTGTTGAACAGCATACAGGATTTGTTCAGCTATCCCTGTAATCCTAACCTCAATTTCCGGCTCTGACGGCTGCATATCCTCACTATCATTCAGAGCAATATGCTCCACCGGATTGTGTACACCTTCATTCAGAGCCAAATGACCGTGTAGTCTTAGTGAATCTCCTTCTCCACGTAAAGTTTGACTTTTTGGTCGGTCCGTGCTGTGTATTTTTTGAGCGACTACTTTAGGTGCTTCGGCCTGTTCAGACAGATTAATTTCTTGCTGAAATTCTTCGGCAGCGATATGCTCCACTTCTTCCAATTCCAAAGGATGGATCACATCCGAATCAGCAGATCCCTGATAGACAATTTTAAGAAGCACGAGAAGCAAAACTACTGCCGCGGAAATCAGGGCTTTCAGCAGGGCATTTGTCTTCTTTTTTTGCGATATTGATTTTAAGAAAATGTGCTTAGATTCTGGATTCGGCTGTATTTCCAAATCCTCGAGATTTTCTCTAACAATTTTATCAAATTCCTTTTTCATTGGTACTATTTTTTGGATAGAGGCCCTTTAATTTTTTCTGCAGAAGCATGCGCGACCGGCTCAGCTGCGACTTCGAAGTGCTGACAGAGATTCCAAGCATGTCAGCTATTTCAGAATGTGAATATCCTTCGATCACATATAGGTTAAACACAGCCCTGTATCCCGGAGGCATGTCAGCAATGATCTTAAGCAAGTAATCCACATCTACACTTTCAACAGCAAATTCATCAAATTCTTCAGCCACTTCGCTCAATGAAACGAGATTGTAAAGCATGTTTCTTTTCAACAGGGAAAGACAGTGGTTTATTGCAATTCGTCTCACCCATGCTTCCAGAGAACCTTCTG
>CALFUW010000031.1 GCA_937929815.1 uncultured Flavobacteriales bacterium
TTTTCCGGGATGGGAGCGAAGCACAAGATATATAAACCGACTGGAATACAGACTGGGAGCCTTCTACGAGACGGGTGTAGTTAACATTCAAAATCAGGATATCTCCCAGCTTGGCATGACTTTTGGCTTTTCATTACCGCTGAGAATTCGGGGACTTGCGCCGGGAGAAGTTAAGTATAACCACATAAACTTCGGTCTGGTCGCCGGACGCAGAGGCACCACTTCCGGAAATCTGATTCAAGAAGATTTCCTAAGATATCAAGTAGGTATAACCCTCAATGACAAATGGTTTATCAAATACAAATACAGATGAAAATGAAGACAAAAATGGCCTCTCTTTTTATGGTTTTTGCTTTCATATTTTACCAACGCTCGTACGCTCAGGGTGGCTTCCAAAATGCTAGTGAGGATTGCAAAAACAATTACTCTATTTTTTTCGAACTATACAAAACCCGCAACTATGCTGAAGCTTTTGATGCATGGAAGTACACCTTCGACAACTGTAAGGACATGACCAAAAACATTTACATATATGGAACTACCATCATAAAGGCAAAAATTGATTCAGAAAAAGATCCAAACAAGAAGCGAGAATTGACCCAACTGCTCTATAAAGTTTATGACGACCGTATCACATACTTTCCTGAAAAGGAGGGATATGTAATAGGCCTGAAAGCTATGGATATGATGATATATGAGCCGGAATCAGAAACTGAAAATGTGTTTAATACATTTCAGAAAGCGCTCGAACTCGAACCCACCGAACATAGTGCGGCATTTTTCAATAATTACTTTATCATGGTCGTTCGCATGTACCAAATAGACAGTAAAAACTTTGGTCTTAATAAAGTATTTGAAACATTCAGCCTCATAAGCGAAGCTCTGGAAAACAACAATAATAATTACAACAGGCAAATTGAAGAAATACAAGCTCGGATCGATCAAAATCAAGCTACTGATAAAGATCAAAAAACAAAGGAAAGACTTGAAAAAGAGCTTGAAAACTACACTAAGGTAGAAACAAATATTGAGCTTCAAATTTCAAAAATCGCAACCTGTGACCGTCTTACAGTTTTGTATAACGATGAGACTTTTAATGCCAATAAAGGTGATATTGCCTGGCTGAGGAGAGCAGCTAAACTTCTCCAAAAGGAACGAGAAAATGAGGACGGCGAACGTGAGAGCTGTATCACCCTACCTATATTCTTAAAGATTGCTGAAGCACTCAATGAACTGGAACCCAGTGCTACATCTTCGAGATCTTTGGCTAAAATCGCACTTTACAATAAAGACTACGCTCTAGCTGTAGATGCATTTAAAAAAGCTGCCGAATTAGAGGCAGACCCCATAAAACGCGCTGATGACTGGAGACGCGCAGGTGAAGCCCTATATCGCAGAGGCATGCTTGAGGCTGCCAAAGTAGCTGCACTGAGAAGCATACAGATTAACCCCCGCGCCGGTGAAGCATACATACTCATTGCGCAGGTGTATGCTGCCGCCGAAGGAACTTGCGGCAACAATGTTTTTGAGAAAAAGGCAGTATACTGGGCTGCTATTGATAAGCTACGCACTGCAATGAGTGTCGATCCCAATGTTTCAAATCGGGCAAAACGCCTTATAGCCGACTATAGCCGAAGATTGCCCGATAAGGGACTCTCTTTCCAATTTAATTGGAAGCAAGGAGACAAATACACCATCGGATGCTGGATCAACGAGACTGTATTGGTGGATTTCGATATCAAATAATGAATAAAATCAAGCAGATATATGGCACTGCAGTACGAGCTGCAGTGCTTTTTTTATTTACTCATTGCACCAATAATCCTGAGCTGGTGCGTCAGATTAATATGATAGATACCCTGCCGGTCGAGCAGCGCGAAAACATCCACCTGGTGTACACCGACAGCGGTTTTAAGAGATTCGAAATGAAAGCTCCTGTAGCAGCTTTTTACAATGACTTGCAAAGTCCGAAACTCGAGTTTCATAAAGGAATACATGTTTGGTTTTATGACTTCAGCGGGAGTGTTGAGAGCGAACTTTCAGCTGGTTATGCCATTCGGTATCCTGCTTTTTCACGTTGGGAAGCCATGCATAATGTTATTTTTGTGAGTAAAAAAGGAGAGAAACTGGATACCGACCACTTGATTTGGGATGAAACAGCTGAAAAAATTTTTTCGGATAAAAAAGTAACCGTGACCACTGGAAAAGAAATCATTGTCGGCGAAGGATTTGAAGCAGATCAGTATTTTAATTCTTATAAAATTCAAAAAATAACCGGCGAAATACTGCTCGAAGATGAAGATTAAAGATACACTCAAAATCGTGGAAGTTGCATGGCTGATCGTCATCACCATCTGTGCCTTCGAAATCATTCGCGCCATAGTACTCGGTACATACGAAAAAACTTCTGTTTACATCATCGTAGGGCTTGGGGCTACGGCGATGTACTTTTTAAGAAGATCTCAGCGAAAGCGGCTATCTAATCGAGAGAATAATCCTTCTGGAAAACAATGAGTACGATCTCATTTGTGTTGTTGTCCCTACTGCTGTCGGCTCTTTTTTCGGGTCTTGAAATTGCTTTTCTGAGTGCAGATCGATTTTTTGTAGAGGTAGAGCAAAAAAAAGGCTCCTTCCCATTCAAGCTAGTATCCCTTCTGAATAGGCAGCAAGGCATGCTGCTGGCCGCACTACTCCTTGGAAACAATATATGCCTTGTGCTGTATGGCATTTTCGTACCTGATTTATTAAATCCGCTTTTTTCCAGAATTCCTGTCGGGTATACATTGCTGGCACTTCAGAGCATCGTTTCCACGATCATTATTTTGGTAGTGGCTGAGTATTTGCCCAAAAGTGTCTTTCAGAGCCGGCCTCATGCCATGCTTCAGAGATATGCCGTATTTGCGTGGGTCTTCTATATTGTGTTGTGGCCTCTTGCTTATGTATTGGTACGTTTTAGTGATGGCATTTTGAAGTTGCTCTTTAAGAATGCCGCCAACATCAATAGTGAAAATATCTTATTCACAAGGCACGATTTAGCGCAATTTTTTAAAGACAAGTATGAAAACAGTTCAGTTTCATCACGTGAAGAAAATGAAATAGAAATCTTTAAAAACGCCATACAAATGGAGACGCGCAGACTGCGTGAATTTATCGTGCCGCGAACCGAAGTGATCGCCCTGGATATTTCGGCTGAAATTGATGACCTCAAAAAATTATTCGAAGAATCAAATCTGAGCAAGATCCTCATATACAAGGACACTATCGATAATCTGCTCGGCTATGTACACATCTATGATCTGATCAATTCGCCAAACGACATTTCGGCTATCCTCCGACCTATACGTTTTGTACCTGAAAGCATGACGGCCAACGAAGTACTAAGACTTATGACCAGAGAAAACCGAAGCATACTGGCTGTATATGATGAATTTGGGTCCTTAGCAGGGATTGTGACCATTGAAGATGTGGTAGAAGAGCTCTTCGGGGAAATAGAAGACGAGCACGATACCGAAACAGATGAAAGTTATGAAATTCGGGAAGATCACAAAGACATCATCACCATCGGACGCGTCGAAATAAGCAGACTTAACGAATTGTACGACCTCAATCTACCGGAAGATGAGAACTACAGCACACTTTCAGGTCTGATTTTTCATCATCTTGAACGGATTCCCGAATCCGGCGAATTGATCGAGATAAATAACATTAGATTAAAGATAGAAAGCGTGGAACACACACGTATTCAAAAAGTTCGAATTGTAGAGGCTTTGAAATAAGTCCACTTGGCAAGGGTAACGGGTTTTGTATATTCGCACCCTGATTTTTTAACTACCAAAATCATACAACAATAGCGTATACATGGCGACATTAGAAAAAATCCGAAAGCGTTCTGGCTTGTTGATCATCATTGTAGGTCTGGCACTGGTGGTATTTATCCTTACGGACCTGTTATCTTCTGGAAACTCTCTTTTGAGAGGAGACGCCATCAATGTCGGAAAAATAAACAGAGAAGCCATTGATGTGATGACCTTTAATGCGTTGGTGGACGAACGAATTGAAATCTACAAAATGCAGTCAGGAGACTTTTCCCTTCAGAATGCATCTAGAAAAGATTTTGCCGATGTGATCTGGGATGAGTTGATCCGCGAAAAAGTCTGGGGAAGCTACATGCAAAAACTCGGAATCATTGTCACAGCTGAAGAACTTTATCAGCGTGTCAAAAGCGATCCGAACATTCAGCAGGCTCCTGTCTTCAAGGATCAGGTTACAGGGTTGTTTTCAGATGCTCTCTTCCAGAATTATATCCAACAAATTCAAGATAATCAAAACAACGACCAAGAGAGCCGCGACCGCTGGAAACAATGGCTTAACTTTGAAAATGCCATTCGAGAGCAGACCTCCCAGCAGAAATACATCAAAGCCGTAGAAATGGCCATTTATATTCCCAGGGCATTTGGCAAAATGGAACTTTACAATAACAATCAGTATTTCAATGTGGAACTTGCCGCCAAGACATTTGAGTCCATTCCGGATTCGGTGGTAGAGGTTAAAGAATCAGATATCCGCACCTGGTACAACAAAAACAAGCGCGAGTTTCGGCTTGATGAACCGGTTCGCTCCATCCTTTATGCCAGTTTTGCAGTAAATCCTTCCTCTGAAGATGAAGAAAAGGTAAGACAGGAGCTGATCTCCTTCACTCTTCCTTCCGAACGCGTTAATCCCGATGGAAGTGTAGAGGTCATCGAATCCTTTATGGAAGCAGAGGATGATTCGACCTTTGTGGCCATGAGGAGTGATGCGCCCTTCAACCGCGAGTACATCCGTGAGTCTAAGCTTGAGGATCAGGATACTATATTCAGAGGGAAGGAGGCAGGATATATTTACGGTCCATATTTAGTTGATAATGAATATCGTCTGACAAAAGTCAGCAAGGTTAAATTTCTTCCTGATTCTGTCAATGCACGGCATATTCTGCTTTCTTTTCAGGGAGCTCAGGGCAGTCAGGCCAACCGTCAGCCCATGGAAGCTAAAGAAATGGCAGATACACTGCTGTCCTACCTCAAGGCAAACCGCAACCAGTTTGACAGCATCGCACGAGTTCTGAGCGATGACAGAGGATCAGCGTTCGACGGAGGAAATCTTAATTGGTTTGGACCCGACAAGATGGTCAAACCTTTTTCAGAATTTTGTTTTACCAACAAGAAAGGCGATATAGGATTGGTACTTTCAGAGTTTGGATTTCATATTATCGAAATACTCGATCAGAAAGGAGCCGAGCGCTCGCTGCAGCTGGCCACCATTGTCAGAGAACTTTTGCCAAGTGAAAAAACAATCGAAGATATTTATTCGAAGGCATCCCGCCTGGCTGCTGCAGCTAATGATCCGATTCGTTTTGAGCAGGAAGCGGCCGCGCTGGGAACAGTCATTAGACCGGTTACAGATATTACACCGATGCAGGAATTTCTGGTGGGTCTTGGCAGAAACAGAGATATTGTCCGCTGGGCATTTAATGAAGAAAGAAAGGTAGGCGATGTCGATATCAATACTTCCGAAGGAAAATCGTATGTGGTTGTAAAACTCACACAAATCGAGAATGGGAAATACCGGTCTTTGGAATCTGTCAGAAATCAGGTTAAAGAGCGCGTGGTCAAGGAGAAGAAAACTCAAATTGCTCTCAGCGAGCTGACCAAAGCCGCCAAAGAATCTTCAGACCTGAAAACAGTGGCTGACCGCCTGAACGTGGGAGTGATCAATGCACGCATAAACTTCACCTCAAACATCATCCCCGGAATAGGTAATGATCCAAAAGCAGTAGGGTTTATTTGCGGGTTGCCGGCAGGTTTGCACCTCAATCCTTTTGCAGGGGAACTGGCTGCCGTGGTTGTTCAGATTAAAAGCATTGAACCGGTAAGTGATGACGGCAATTACGAAAATTTTACAAAAGGTCTTGAAAATGCCGTAAAACCGTTTGTTCGCACACAAATATTTGAATCAATGAAAAAGTCTGCCAACATTGTAGATCAGCGCCACCGCTTCTTTTGATTTAAATAGTCAATATTTCAGCCATTTAAAAAGCCGACCTTGATAGGTCGGCTTTTTAGTTGTGACTTATACAGACGTCGTTTATTCTTGCTCAAGTGTAGCCAAATATCTTTCTGCATCGAGAGCGCCCATGCACCCTGAACCTGCTGCCGTCACTGCCTGACGGTACACCTTGTCCTGGACATCACCTACTGCAAAAACACCGGGCAGATTGGTCTTGCTGGTGCCCGGAATGGTTCTGATGTATCCATTCTCATCCATTTCGAGAAGGCCCTTAAAAATAGCTGTGTTGGGAGTGTGGCCTATGGCTACAAAGAAGCCGTAGGCTGGAATCACATACTCTCTGTTTTCTTTTTTAGAAAATACCTTTACACCTTCTACAGCGTTTTCGCCCAGGATTTCCACCGTTTCAGTATTGTAGAGTACTTCAATATGATCTATTTTAGAGACCCGATCCTGCATAATCTTTGACGCTCTCATCTTATCGCCCCGTACGAGCATGGTCACCTTTGGGCATAATTTTGAGAGGTAAATTGCTTCTTCACAAGCTGCATCGCCACCCCCGACCAGAACTACCTCCTTCCCTTTGTAGAAAAATCCGTCACACACAGCACATGCAGATACACCATGCCCCATAAGGCGCTTTTCACTTTCTAACCCAAGATATTTGGCCGATGCCCCGGTAGCGATGATGACAGTCCTGGTTTGGATGTTCTTTTCGTCGTCGATTGTCAGGGTATGCCATCCGCCTATGTCCGATGAAAATGCAACTTTAGTAACCATTCCGAATCGCACTTCTGTATCGAATCGTTCGGCCTGCCTTTTGAGATCTTCCATCATCTGAGGCCCCATCACACCATCTGGATATCCGGGGAAGTTCTCTACCTCAGTAGTCGTTGTGAGTTGGCCACCGACTTCGAGTCCGGTATATAAAATCGGTTTCAAGTTAGCGCGAGCAGCATAGATCGCAGCCGTATATCCGGCGGGACCACTACCAATAATTACGCATTTGTGTTGTTCCATTGTAAGTTTTAGTAATTTAAAAAATCAATTTTCAGGACAAATGTAGGATGTACCCATCGGCCTGGCCATGTGATTTTAGTTATATAGCATTGTAAAAATAGATTAATTTAAAATTATAATTGATATATACGATTTCATAACAAACCAATTAGCCACATTTACTCCCTTGATTTCATGGATATACCTTTGTGCATCAGTATTTTTTTAAAACCCATATCAAATTTTAAAAGCCCGGCCATCCAGATTCTTGGACAAGTTCCTTGGCAACTCTTTCAGAAACTTTTATAGATTGAATACAGTTCCACCTGGTCCCATTGGGAAAATGTGAGTTCCGGAGTCGGGATACAGACAAAAACGTTGTGTGTCGTTAGGCTTAAATTGTAAAAAAGAACACTGAATTCGTACCAATTCATTCTTATTTAGCAGACCCAGGGCAGGCAGCATACCTATTTTTGTCTGCCCATAGTTATAAAAAAATGTTGAAGCACAGGAACATTGCCATCATAGCCCATGTCGATCATGGAAAAACCACGTTGGTAGACAAAATGCTGATTGCCGGTAAGCTGTTTAAAGACCATGAATTACCTGGAGAATTGATTTTGGATAACAATGATCTGGAGCGGGAGCGCGGAATTACCATCATTGCCAAAAATGTTTCGGTACGGTACAAAGAGTATAAAATCAACATTATAGATACTCCCGGTCACGCTGATTTCGGAGGAGAAGTAGAGCGTGTGCTCAATATGGCCGATGGCGTGCTTCTGCTCGTTGATGCGTTTGAAGGCCCTATGCCACAGACGCGTTTTGTGCTTCAAAAGGCACTACAGCTCGGATTGAAACCCATCGTAGTAATAAATAAAGTTGATAAACCAAATTGCAGGCCGGAGGATGTGTACGAACAGGTTTTTGACCTGATGTTTTCGTTGGATGCCACAGAAGATCAGTTGGACTTTCCTGTAGTGTATGGATCGGCCAAAAACGGTTGGATGGGTCCTGACTACAAAAATCCCACTGAAGGAATAACTTACTTGTTTGACCAAATTATTGAGCACATTCCCGCTCCCAGGGTTCAGTCCGGCACACTTCAGATGCTAGTTACCTCTCTGGATTATTCGAGCTATACGGGTAGGATTGCTATCGGACGGCTTCACAGGGGGGTATTAACTCCTAATCAGTCAGTCACTCTGATCAAGCGCGACGGATCGATTCTTAAGTCTCGGATTAAGGAGGTATTTGTATTCGAAGGGTTTAACCGCGCAAAGGTCGAATCTGTAGAAGCAGGCGAAATTGTAGCCGTTACGGGCATTGAAGGATTTGAAATCGGAGATACGATCGCCGACGCGGAGAATCCGGAGGCATTACCAGGCATTACTATTGAGGAGCCTACGATGAGTATGCTGTTTACCATCAATGATTCGCCATTTTTCGGGAAAGAAGGAAAGTTTGTAACCTCACAGAAGATACGCGAGCGTCTGGATAAGGAACTGGAGCGCAATCTTGCCTTGCGGGTAAGAGATACCGGTTCAGCCGATTCATTTATGGTTTTTGGTCGGGGTGTGCTGCATCTGAGCATTCTGATCGAGAATATGCGCAGAGAAGGCTTCGAACTACAGATCGGTCAGCCACAGGTGATCATCAAAGAAATCGACGGAAAACGCTGTGAGCCCGTGGAAGAGCTGACCATAGATCTCCCGGAAGAGTTCTCGGGAAAGGCCGTTGAGGCCGTAACTCTTCGAAAAGGTGAACTGCAAAAGATGGAGCCAAAAGGTGACCGCATGCACCTTGAATTTATTATTCCGTCACGAGGTTTGATCGGTTTGCGCAATTACATGCTGACTGCCACTCAGGGTGAAGCCGTGATGGCGCACCGGTTTCTGGAGTTTCAACCTTACAAAGGAGCCATTCCGGGCCGGTCAAACGGAGCAATCATAGCGCTGGAAACCGGCACGGCCATACCCTATTCAATCAATAATTTACAAGATAGAGGAATCTTCTTTATCGAACCCGGAGAGGACGTGTACGAGGGGCAGGTGATCGGTGAAAACAACAGACCCGGTGACCTGGCTGTAAACGTAACCAAAACAAAGAAACTGACCAATATGCGCTCGAGCGGTGCCGATGACAAAATGCGAATAGCTCCGGCCAAAAAACTCAGTCTGGAAGAAGCTCTTGAATACATTCAGGAAGATGAATACGTAGAAGTGACACCTAAGTCTATTCGCCTTCGAAAGATTCACCTGAATGCATCTGACAGGGAGCGCTTCAAAAAAGTGAGAGAATCAATGGGGGGATAGGTTCAGCCCGGGCACTAATCCCGATAATCAGCCTTTACAGTAAGTCCTTCAATTAAGCGGGCAGGTAATTTTTGGACGAGGGCAACCTAATTTTCTGCCGCGCCTGCCTTCGATAACCACTGATAAAAAAGTCCTTCGAGCCTGAAGGGACATCTGCATATCTCTTCAGTAAGTAAATCTGTGTCTTTTCCGCTGGGTTTTCCATTACTGGATGGCAAAATAAATTTGCAGATATTACTGGTCTTTCCGTAAAAGGGTCATAAATGTAAGAGGCACTTCTATCTCTCCGTCTTTATCTATAGAAGTGGTCGATTGTACAATTTCCCATTGATTTTCGTCCCACTCAGGAAAAGTGGCATCGCCTTCATAATCGTGGTCGATAAGGGTGAGTTCCATCTGGTGTGCCAGTGGAAGTGCCTGGCGGTATACTTCAGCTCCACCGGCGATGTAGATAAGGTGACGGTCTCTAAATGACTCCAATGCTTCGGTAAGGGAGTGAAAAACGTGAATCCCATCAGGCCTGAAGTGTGGGCTGCGTGTGATGACTACATTTATACGATTGGGCAGAGGCCTTCCGATGGATTGAAATGTTTTGCGACCCATTACAACGATCTGTCCTGTTGTGAGTTTTTTAAAATGTTTTAGATCGGAAGGAATATGCCAGATAAGTTGATTGTTTCGGCCTATAATCCGGTTTCTTGCCATTGCAGCTATCAGTACAATCTTTGTCATGCTTATTAGTGGTTTTTGTAGAGAGGATGTAAAAGAAAAAAGCCGGCTATATTCCGGCTTTTGGCTGTTAGAATCTCAATCTCATCAAGAGCTACAAAGTTCGCAGGAGTCGGGATTGTCTATACTGCACGAAATTGAGATTTGATTGCTCTGGTTGGATTCAACTCCGGATTCAGGGCCAAATAAGTCCGTCTGCTTGATCTGCTGGCCGTTGGCTTTGGTCGGAGCAGTACGTTGGGACAGAGCTTCAATGCGCTTTTTGGCCAACTCTTCAGCGGCCCGCTTTTCGGCCTCACGTTCCACATAGGAGTACCTATGAAGTGGGTTGGATATAGCCTCAGCCTTAGGACGTTGGAGGTTAGAACTCTTATCAACGGTAAATTTGATGGCATCTGTGGCAGGTTTGGTACGAAGATAATACATACCTGTTTTCAGGCCTTTTTTCCAGGCATAAAAATGCATACTTGTGAGTTTACCAACGTTTGGCGTATCTACAAAGAGATTAAGCGACTGGGATTGGTCGATAAATATCCCCCGGTCAGCAGCCATATCGATAATGTCGCGCATGCTTAGTTCCCATACAGTTTTGTAAATATTTCGGATATCTTCGGGGATGATGTCTATGTGCTGTATAGAGCCATTGGATCTGATGATCTCGTTTTTCATCTCCTCACTCCACAGACCCAGTGCCATGAGGTCATGAAGCAAGTGCTTATTGACGACGATAAATTCACCGGAAAGCACCCTTCGTGTGTAGATGTTTGTAGTGTAGGGTTCAAAGCATTCGTTGTTGCCAAGGATTTGCGATGTAGAAGCTGTGGGCATCGGTGCGATCAACAGGGAGTTTCGGACTCCGTTTTTAAGAATCCGTTCACGGAGTTCAGACCAGTTCCATCGGCCACTTAGATCTTTTTCATCCACTCCCCACATATTAAACTGAAAGATTCCCTGTGAAATGGGAGATCCGGGATAGGTTTCGTAGGGACCGTCAAATATGGCCATGTCGCATGAAGCATTTAGGGCTGCGTAATAAATTGTCTCAAATATATCTTTATTGAGTTGCTTGGCTTCCGGGCTTGTAAAGGGCATTCTCAAGCGAATGAAGGTGTCGGCCAGCCCCTGAACACCAAGTCCGACGGGTCTATGGCGTTTGTTTGAGCGTTCGGCTTCAGGCACCGGATAGTAATTTCGGTCAATTACTTTGTTGAGATTGACTGTGACCCGATATGTAACATCGTACAGCAGCTGATGATCAAATTCATTGCTATCAATAAACATAGGAAGGGCAATGCTTGCCAGGTTGCATACAGCGACTTCATCGGGTGAGGTATATTCGATGATTTCTGTACAGAGGTTGCTTGATCGGATGGTTCCCAGATTTTTTTGGTTGCTTTTTTCGTTGCAGGCATCTTTGTAGAGCATATAAGGTGTGCCGGTTTCTATCTGAGATTCGATGATTTTTTGCCATAATTCGCGGGCTTTGATTGTCCTGCGACCCCTGCCCTCGCTTTCGTATTTTTGGTAGAGTTCTTCGAATTTCTGGCCATATGTATCATATAGTCCCGGACATTCGTTAGGACACATCAGTGTCCACGGGCCATCGGATTCTACCCGTTTCATGAAGAGGTCTGGAATCCACAATGCGTAGAAAAGGTCGCGTGCACGGAGTTCTTCCTTACCGTGGTTTTTTTTCAGATCCAGAAAGTCAAAAACATCTGCATGCCATGGCTCGAGGTATATGGCAAAGGAGCCTTTGCGCTTGCCTCCGCCCTGGTCTACATACCGTGCAGTGTCATTAAACACCCGTAGCATCGGAATGATTCCATTGCTGGTACCATTGGTGCCCCGGATGTAGGATCCTGTCGCACGGATGTTGTGTATGCTGAGTCCGATGCCACCGGCCGACTGGGAAATTTTTGCACACTGTTTCAGGGTATCATATATGCCCTCAATGCTGTCGTCTTTTATGGCGAGTAAGAAGCAAGATGACATCTGCGGCTTTGGGGTTCCGGCATTAAACAGGGTAGGTGTTGCGTGGGTAAAGAAGCGCTTGCTCATCAGATCATAGGTCTCAAGGGCAGCATCCAGATCGCGCTTGTGAATGCCTATGGATACCCTCATGAGCATGTGCTGGGGGCGCTCCGCTACCTGACCATCGATGCGCAGCAAATAAGACCGCTCCAGCGTCTTAAATCCGAAGTAATCATAGCCAAAGTCGCGGTCATAGATGATAGCACTGTCGAGGAGTTCTGCATTTTCCATGACGATCTCATACACATCATCTGCAATGAGGGGAGCAGGTTCGTTGGTTTTGGGGTTGATGTAGTGATAGAGGTCCTTGATGGTCTCAGAGAAGGATTTTTTTGTGTTTTTGTGGAGGTTACTCACGGCAATGCGTGAGGCGAGCATTGCATAGTCAGGATGGCTGGTTGTCATGGAAGCAGCTACTTCGGCGGCCAGGTTATCGAGTTCAGTTGTTTTTACACCGTCGTAGATGCCTTCGATGACTTTCATTGCCACGGATATTGGATTGACCAGAGGGCTTAAGCCATAGCAGAGTTTTTCGATTCGGGAGGTCACCTTATCAAATTTTACGGCTTCCCGGCGACCGTCTCTCTTAATTACGTACATTGTAGTTGTTTTAAGGTTTAAAAGTCTGCATCAAACGTGATATCGTTTGTCAGGATTGCCTCTGAGGCTGCGGGTTCATTTATTTTCACGTGCGCTTTGCGGTACTCTGATACCCTTTTTTCGAAGAAGTTGGTTTTGCCCTGAAGCGAAATCATCTCCATAAAGTCAAATGGATTTGACACGTTATATATTTTGGGGCATCCCAACTCGGAGAGCAGTCTATCGGTCACAAATTCGAGATATTGGGTCATCAGGTCTGAATTCATACCTATCAGGCGCACAGGGAGGCTTTCTGTGATAAATTTTCGCTCGATGCTAAGCGCTTCATCCAGAATCTGAGTTATTCTATCGGGGTTTACTTTGTTTATTAAGTGGTGGTTGTGTAGGTGCACTGCAAAGTCGGCATGGAGACCCTCATCTCTGGAGATCAGCTCATTGCTGAATGTCAGACCAGGCATCAGGCCACGTTTTTTAAGCCAGAAAATAGAACAAAAGGCGCCAGAGAAGAAGATGCCTTCGACCGCAGCAAATGCAATGAGCCTCTCCGAAAAAGAAGGAGACTTTATCCAGCGCAATGCCCAGTCGGCTTTTTCTTTGATGGCCTGAAAGTTTTCAATGGCATGGAAGAGCCTATCGCGTTCTTCAGGGTCTTTGATATATGTGTCGATCAGCAGGGAATAGGTTTCAGAATGAATGTTTTCCATCATGATTTGAAAACCATAGAAAAATTTAGCCTCTGTATACTGAACCTCATTCACAAAATTTTCAGCCAGGTTTTCGTTTACGATTCCGTCGCTGGCTGCAAAAAATGCCAGAATATGCTTGATGAAATATCGCTCATCATCATTGAGCTTATTGTTCCAGTCAGAGATGTCCTGTTGTAGGTCTATTTCTTCAGCGGTCCAGAAGGATGCTTCGGCTTTTTTGTAAAATTGCCAGATGTCATGATGCTGGATGGGGAAGAGGACAAATCTGTCTTTGTTTTCCATCAGGATTGGTTCTGTAGACTTTTCAAATTTTGTTGCCATTGTTTTTATTTTTAATCAATTGTATTACAGAGTATTAAAAGGATTTTAAAAACTTTAACTCAAACACAGGTTTTTGTGCGTTTCAAAGCTGAAAATAAAAAACATGAATACCAAATGTTAGTTTTTCACAATAAATCCGAATTTTCAACAACTGGAAGGTCTTTTAGATTTACAACCCCCTGAAAATTTGTGCAAACCAGAGGTTTTATTTCAGCATGTGAAACTTAACACAGAATTAATCCACACAAATTGTTAATAACTGAGGTCCGAAATTGACTATTTTGGTAAAATACTCTAAACAGTCACAAATGCTGAGCAAATAAAAATCGTCAGAACCTTAATTTTGTCCACATTAATATTAAATCGAAATGAATATTCCTGAAGAACTTTTTTACACCAAAGACCATGAGTGGGTGCGCTTTGATGGTGATGTAGCCACTGTGGGAATCACAGATTTTGCCCAAAGTGAGTTGGGTGATATTGTATTTGTAGAGATAGAAACTTTAGGTCAGTCACTCGATCGCGAGGCAGTATTTGGCAGTGTGGAAGCGGTGAAAACGGTCTCCGACCTTTACTTGCCCGTGGCCGGTGAAATTCTTGAAGTAAATGATCAGATCAACTCAGCACCGGAATTGGTCAATAGCGATCCTTACGGTCAGGGTTGGATGGTAAAGGTTCGGGTTGCAGATCCGACGGATCGTAGTGGTCTTCTTACTGCAGAGGAATACAGAAATCTTATTGGGGTTTAGTCAAAAGCTTTATTAAACTGGATCGTAGGGTAGATGGTACTCTTCTACCCTTTTTTATTTTATGAAAAAGCTGCTCTACTGGATTCCGTTTGTTGTGTACAGTGTCGTGTTGGTTCATCTGCTTTTGACACCGGCTGAAAACATTCCTTCTTTTTTTATGAATAAAGGAGATAAGATCCTTCATTTAACGGCTTTTGCAGGATTAAAATACTTTTATTTTGCCGCGCATACAGAATTCTTTCGGCATTTGAATAAAGGATTTGAGTTTGTATTGTATGGTATTGTCGGTTTGGCTGCCGCAGGGGGTGTACTTGAAATTCTGCAGGCTATGGTGCCAGGCAGATCCAGCTCTATAACGGATATTTATTTTAATGTAGCCGGATTGATTATCGGTCTGCTTGTAGCGTTGGCAAATTTTTACTGCGTTAAGTTTCTGCGCAAGGTTTTTTATTGAAATAAAAAAACCGGCAAATGCCGGTTTCCGAATGCGTACGTGGGTCAGATCATTTTAGATAATACCCGATATTCTGGACCATTTTTCGACGAGGTCAGCCACTCGAGCTGAGTATCCGGCTTCATTGTCATACCACCCCACGACTTTTACAAGCTTTCCGTTGGTAGCTGTAAGGGCGGAATCAAAAATACAGGAATAAGGAGAACCTATTATATCAACTGATACAATTGGATCAGTGCAAAATTCGATAATTCCGGCTAATTCAGATTGTGCGGCCTCTTTCATGGTAGCATTTATCTCTTCAGCAGTGACTTCTTTTTCCAGTATGGCATTCAGGTCAGTTACTGATCCAGTGGGTGTTGGTACCCGTAGGGCATATCCATCGAGCTTTCCCTTTAGTTCAGGTAGGACCTTGCCCACAGCTTTAGCTGCACCGGTGCTCGTAGGCACGATAGATAGAGCAGCGGCTCTGGCTCTACGAAGATCTTTATGTGGGGCGTCCTGGAGATTCTGATCGGCTGTATATGCATGGACTGTGGTCATATAACCTCTTTCGATGCCAAATTTTTCGTGAAGAACCTTAGCCATCGGAGCTAAACAATTGGTTGTGCAGGATGCATTGCTGATAATGTCTTCTTCAGCCGTGAGCGCATTGTCATTAACACCAAGCACAAACATTTTAACATCACCTTCCGCAGGTGCTGTCAGTATTACTTTTTTTGCACCGGCCTTCAGATGTTTGCTCATTTTTTCGCGGTTTCTGAACACTCCGGTTGATTCTACTACCACGTCAATTTCCAGTTCGCCCCATGGCAGAAGTTCGGGGTCTTTTTGGGAATATACTTTTATGGTTTTATCGTTTACAATGATTGCGTTGTCTTCAGAGCTGACATTGTGTCTGAATTTTCCGTGGATTGAGTCGTATTTGAGAAGATGTGCCAAAGTATGTGCATCGGTGAGGTCATTGATGGCAATAACTTCGATGTTGGGGTTTTCGATCAGATTGCGGAAAGAGAGTCTTCCTATTCTCCCAAATCCGTTGATAGCAACTTTTATGGTGCTCATGATATGTAAATTTAGATGGTTAAAATTTTATTAATGCGAATGAGTTCTGGATTTATGTAGGCTCGGCGTGTAATAGCTTCTTCAAACGGGGTATATATGACCTGATTGTTCATGATTCCTGCCATTACATTGCTTCGGCCAATTAGCAAACCTTCTACTGCCGCGACCCCTAACTTAGATGCCAGAACACGGTCAAATACAGTAGGGGATCCGCCCCTCTGAAGATGACCCAATATAGTGACCTTGATATCCAAATGAGAAAATTTGGTTTTTAAGTGATCGGCTATTTCAAAAATATTGCCTAGCTTATTACCTTCAGCTACGACGATGATGTTTGAAAATTTTTTGTTTTTTCCGGCTTTTTCTATTGCCTGGTAGAGTTGGTCAAATGTCAGGTTATTTTCCGGCATGATTACCTCCAGGGCACCTGAAGCTATCGCAGACCGCAGTGCTATGAATCCGCTGTCTCGGCCCATAACTTCCACCAGAAACAATCGGTCGTGGGATGAAGCGGTATCGCGAATTTTGTCAATGCATTCGATAGCCGTGTTTGATGCGGTATCATATCCGATGGTAAAATCTGTACCATACAGATCGTTATCGATGGTTCCGGGGACTCCAATGATTTGAACGTTGTATTCCTCCGAAAATATTTTCGCTCCTGTAAAGCTGCCATCACCACCTATTACAATCAAGGCATCAATACCTGCAGCACTCATTTTACTGTAGGCTTCTTTACGGCCTTCAGTAGTTCGAAATCTCTGGCTTCTGGCAGATTTAAGAAAGGTACCTCCTTGATTGAGAATATATTTTACAGATCGTGAATTTAATTCTTCATAATTTCCGTCGATTAACCCTTCATAGCCATTGTATACTCCGGTAACTTTCTTTTCATAATAGACAGCGCTTCGAACCACTGCCCTGATGGCCGCATTCATTCCCGGAGCATCACCACCCGATGTGAGTACGGCTATATGGGAAGGTGCTTTGTGCATGAATATAAAATTGTTCTACAGGCAAACTTAGTGTCTCATGTACGCTTACACAACTGACAAACATCAATGTAATGATAAATAAAATATGTTAAGCTTATTTATGAAAACATTTCCTTCACTTTTTCAAAGAAGGATTTGTCCGATTGATCGGGCGAGGGTTTAAAATTTGGGTCGTTAGCCCAGGCCTGCATGATGCGTTGCTGTTCTTGAGTTAGTTTTTTAGGAATCCAGACATTGACATGGATGAGCAGATCACCTCTTTCATAGCCGTTTACATCTGGTATTCCTTTACCTTTGAGTCGGAGAATTTTTCCGCTCTGTGTACCTGGATCAATTTTGACTCTAAGTTTTGACCCAAAATAAGGTATATCCACCTGTGTGCCTATGACTGCGTCAGGTATGGATATGTAGAGGTCGTAGTGAAGGTTGATTCCTTCGCGTTTAAATTGTTCATGTTCGATCTCATCGATGACGATAATAAGATCTCCGAGAGTACCTCCTCCAGGTGGCTCATTTCCTTTGCCACGCATCTGTAGCTGCATACCGCCCACTGCTCCAGCTGGTATTTGGATTGAAATAGTATCTTCGACTTTTTCTAACCCATCCGGACCGACACCGGGAGGCATGTTCGTGACGACCTTACCGGAGCCATTACAATAGCTGCAAACGCTCTCTACACGCATTGCTCCAAATATGGTGTTCTGAACTTTATGTACTCTTCCTGTACCGTTGCAAATGCGGCATGTACTGAACTCAATACCTTTAGCCAGTACAGATCTTTTGATTTTTATTTTTTTCTCAGATCCATTTATGATGTCCTCAAGGTTCACTTTTATTTTTACCCTCAGGTTTGAACCACGAGATTTTCTGCCATTAGATGATCCAAAATCATCTCCGAATCCAAATATGTCCTTAAAACGATCAAAGATGTCATAAGGATCCATATCCGCATATTGACCCCCAGTAGATGATGTTGCAGCATGACCAAACCGATCGTACTTTGATCTCTTGTCAGGGTCGCTAAGGACTTCATAGGCTTCAGATGCTTCTTTAAATTTTTCTTCGGCCTCTTTGTTATTGGGATTTTTATCCGGATGATATTTAATTGCTAATTTTCTATAGGCTTTTTTAATTTCTTCTGCGGAGGCATTTCGGCTAACTCCCAGAACTTCGTAATAATCTCGTTTTGCTGCCATCACCTTTGCATTTATTCACCTACAACTACCTTGGCATATCGTATGACTTTGTCACCCAGGATATAACCTCTCTCTATTTCGTCCACTACCTTACCTTTCAAGTCATCACTGGGAGCGGGAATATTAGTCACGGCTTCCATAAATTCCACATCAAAGGCTTTTCCGGTGCTTATTTCCATAGGCTTGAGGCCTTTATGCATCATTATATCCAACATTTTGTGATGAATTAGTCTGAAACCTTCAAGAGCGGGGTCTCCTGAAATTTTGTCACCTAAATTTCTAAAGGCTCTGTCAAAATCGTCTAAAACGGGAAGAAGAACCTGCATTAGTTCCTTATTGGCAGATTGAATCAGTTCGACTCTCTCTTTGGCATTTCTCTTCCTAAAATTTTCAAAGTCTGCATACAACCTCAAATATTTGTCTTTTAGAATTGCAATCTCCTCATTATCAGTAATATTAAGGTCCTGAGATTCAGTGTCTGAGCTTCCTGGTTCGTGTGTATCAATGACGGATTGTTGAGTTTCTTCAGTGTTTTCTTTAATATTTTCTTCCATATTGATTGAGATAAAATGTGGCAGTAATGCAATCGCAAAACCGTTGCCACATATTGATTACCGACAAATTGACTTTAAAAAAATTAGCGTTTGTTTGTGCGCAGACCTTCCAGGGCTCTTTCCAACGCTTGTCCACGCAAACCGCGCGCGATGATTACTCCTTTTTCATCGATAAGGTATGTCATTGGAATGGAACTAACATTGTAAACTCGGGCGGCTTCTGATTTCCAGAATTTTAAGTCGCTGACATGATTTGGCCATATAAGTCCGTCATCGGTTATTGCCTTTTGCCAATCGCTTTTATTTTGATCTAGTGAAACGGAATAAATCTCAAATCCATTAGCTTTTCCAAACTTTACATCTTTGTAATTCCTATATAATCGTACAAGGTTTGGGTTTTCCAAGCGACAAGGTCTGCACCAGGAAGCCCAGAAATCTATCAAAACAATTTTTCCTTTTAAATCTGATAACTTAAGTATTTTATTCTCAGGATTGGGAAATGCAAGTTCTGGAGCGGTATCTCCTACATTGAGACCAACGGATTGAGCCTTTTGCTTGTACGAAAGAAAGGCAAGCGCACTAAACGAGACGATTGCCAACGTT
Organism: uncultured Flavobacteriales bacterium; assembly: GCA_937929815.1. Classification (GTDB taxonomy): domain Bacteria; phylum Bacteroidota; class Bacteroidia; order Flavobacteriales; family Schleiferiaceae; genus Thermaurantimonas. Next base: position 19,367 of record CALFUW010000031.1, read on the forward strand.
ATTAAACCAAAGATTTTCTTCACTTTATGATTCAATTTAAATATTAGTTCAATGCAAAAATAGAAAATTTTCCTTTCTTTGCGTGAATGTTCATACAGGGTCAATCCATCAAAGGCCGCAAATTATGAAATATAAACTTTCATCAGAGCCAACTTTTATTAAGGTTTCTGTACAGTCGGTTGACAATCCCCATGATTTATATAGTGGATTAGATACACTTATGAAATCGCATTTGGACAGGCATTTTATTATAAATGTATCAGGATTAAATCTAAAGGATTCCTATGCAAAAGAAATTCAAAGGTTACTCGATAAGTTTAAGACTGGCAAGCGCTCCGTAATCTTCATTACATCTGTCGAAGATTTAAGTTTTTTTGATGAGCGAAGCCCAGTGGTGCCAACTGAAGTCGAGGCTGTAGACTTTCTAGAAATGGAAGAAATTGAGCGCAAGCTTACCGGAGATGGCGAAGAGGAATAAGTCGCGTCTTTTATTGCTTTAAATATTTTGAAAAACCATCTGAACTCCAGGTTTGGTATCCTTTGTATCTGTCATAGTAGATAAAAAAATACTCATTAGCAGGGTGCTTGGCCGCAAACTCTTTTGCATCCTTTAATCCCATGACCAAGAGCGCAGTGGCTAATGCGTCAGCTGTAATACATTCGTCTGAAATGACTGACACACTCAGCAGATTGTGATCGGTGGGATAGCCAGTTTTTGGATGTATGGTATGCGATAGCCTTCTTCCATCGGGAAGGGATCGGTACTTTCGGTAACTACCTGATGTCGCTAAGGATTTATCTTTTAGCTGGACAATGGTTTGAAACCTTTCTGTGCTTTCTTCACTGTTGGGTTTTTCGATTCCGATCAGCCATATCTTTTCGTCAATATTTTTACCCTTACAGCGCACCTCTCCTCCTACTTCCACCATGTAGTTCGTAATGCCTTTATCCTCTAGAAACTCAGCAATGATATCTACCGTATAACCTTGTGCTATGGCATTAAAGTCTAATTTCATACCAATTGGTAACTTTACTGAAGAAGAATCAAATGATATCTTTTCAAAACCAATGTAGGCGAGTATCGAATCAACTTTTGCCGAGTCGATTGTACCTGAATAATCAGGATCTTCTATCCTCCATAGTTGTACCAGAGGATAGACCGTCACATCAAACAGGCCATCTGTAAGTTGGTATATATCTCTTGCCACCGATAGGACTTTGTAAAAGTGATTATCAATAGGTGTGGGTATCTCGTTGTTTAACTTAGATATAGTACTCAATGGGAGATAAGTGCTCATTTCCTGATCTATGTAAGCAAATATGCTGTCGATTTGCTGCTGGTAATCTGTGCCTTTTGTGGTCACATATTGGATGTTGTAAGTACTTCCCTGCGCACGTCCGCGATTTATGCGTTGTATTTCATCATTGTCGATTCCTGTACAGCCTGTAACCAGAAAAGTCACTAAAAGCAGCGGCAACGAATTTTTCATCAAATGAGAATTTAAATTAAAAAAGCCCCTTTAAGGGGCTTTGTTTCGAATTATCCACCAAAGTCGTCAAAAGATATATTTTCTTTTGGAACACCCCAATCATCGAGCATTTTAATAACGGCCGCATTCATCATCGGGGGACCACAGAAATAATATTCTACTTCTTCTGGTTCAGGGTGATTTTTCAAATAATTGTCTATGAGTGCCTGATGAACGAATCCTACAAATCCGTCTGCATCACGATCATTTATATCTTTTGCAACCTTCCAATTATCTTCGGGGAGAGGTTCAGACAGAACAACATAAAAACGGAAATTTGGAAATTCTTTTTCTATTTTTCTAAAGTGATCAATGTAGAAAAGCTCTCTTTTACTACGTCCACCATACCAATAAGAAACCTTCCTTTTCGTTTTTAAAGTATGAAATAGGTGAAAAATGTGGGCACGTAAAGGAGCCATACCTGCTCCACCGCCTATGTAGATCATTTCCTTATCGGTATCTTTGATGAAGAATTCACCATAAGGTCCTGATATAGTCACTTTATCTCCAGGTTTGCGATCAAAAATGTAAGAGGAGCAAATACCCGGGTTTACATCCATCCATTTATTTTTAGCTCTGTCCCACGGAGGTGTAGCAATACGGATATTAAGCATTATAATATTGCCCTCTGCAGGATGATTAGCCATAGAGTAGGCTCTAAAAATTGGCTCGTCGCTAACCATTTTTAAGGACCACATATCATACTTATCCCAATCGGGTTTGAATTTATCAGGTCCAGCAGGATCATCGGGATGTGGGCTGATGTCAATGTTCTTGTATTCAACTACTGTTGGAGGAACATCGATCTGTATATAACCACCTGCCTCAAAGTGTAGATGCTCACCTTCCGGAAGTTTGACAACAAACTCTTTAATAAAGGTTGCAACATTGTAGTTGGAAACGACTTCACACTCCCACTTTTTGATACCGAAAACTTCTTCAGGTACCTTGATTTTCATGTTGTTTTTAACCTTTACCTGGCATCCCAGCCTCCAATGTTCCTGGATTTGCTTTCGAGTAAAGAAGCCTACTTCTGTCGGGAGGATCTCTCCACCGCCTTCCAATACCTGACATTTGCACATGGCGCACGTCCCGCCACCACCACATGCAGAAGGTAGGAATATTTTATTGTTGCTTAAGGTGGTTAAAAGCGTACTACCAGCCTCAACCTCCAATTCTGTCCCATTTACATCGAGCTTAACAACTCCGCCGGGAGATAATTTTGCTTTAGCAAATAGCAAAACTGATACAAGCATAAGTATTAACAGAAAGAATACTATTACGCTCACTAAAATCACACTGACACTTAAAAACATAAATCGAAAATTAAATTTTAATACCCATAAAACTCATAAATGCCAGACCCATAAGACCAGTTATCACAAAGGTTATTCCCAAACCCCGCATAGGTGCGGGAACATCCGAATATTTTATTTTTTCCCGTATTGCTGCAATGGCTACAATAGCTAAAAACCAGCCAACTCCGCTTCCAAGACCAAATACAGTTGCCTCAGTAATATTTGAATAAGCGCGTTCTTGCATGAAAAGAGATCCTCCAAGGATGGCACAATTAACTGCAATTAAAGGTAAAAAGATTCCCAACGCGTTGTAGAGTGCAGGAGCAAATTTTTCTACTGTCATTTCGACAAGTTGTACCATCGATGCAATCACAGCAATAAACATGATAAAACTAAGAAAACTAAGATCAATACTTGCGAATGATGGATCGATCCACGCAAGCGCACCATCACCTAAAACATAATTTTGGAGCAAATAATTGATCGGAACAGTGATTCCAAGCACAAATATTACTGCAAAACCAAGGCCCACAGCTGTTTTTACAGTTTTTGAAACAGCAAGGTAAGAACACATTCCAAGAAAATATGCGAAAATCATATTTTCTACGAACATGGCTTTAACGAATATATTAATCAACTCTTGCATAACAATTTAAGTTTAGTTTTTTTCAATCAACTTGGTGTTTCTTGCTCTTTGTACCCAGATGATTACTGCTACTGTAATCAAGGCCATAGGTGGTAGGAGCATAAGTCCATTATTGGCATAAAATCCGCCATTTGTAAGCATCCAAGAGCTTGGTATTACATGATAATCCATTAAAGTTCCATTACCGAGTAATTCTCTGAAAAATGCAACAATTATTAATATAATACCATATCCAAAAGCATTTCCGATGCCATCGAGAAAAGATTTCCATGGGGTATTTCCGAGAGCAAAGGCTTCAAAACGTCCCATGATTATGCAGTTTGTAATAATTAATCCTACAAAAACTGACAATTGTTTACTTATGTCATAAACAAACGCTTTGAGCACTTGATCCACCAATATTACGAGGGATGCCACTACAGTTAACTGGACAATGATCCGAATCCGATTGGGTATATAATTTCTCAACAGGGAAATTACCACATTGCCCACACCCAATACAAATAACACAGACAGTGACATTACAATCGCAGGTTTTAGTTTAACAGTGATCGCAAGGGCCGAACAAATACCTAAAACCTGTACTGTGATCGGATTATTATCATCAAGGGGGTCAGTGATAAGCTTTCTGTTTTTTTTCGAAAAGAGTGGCTCTTTTTCAGCTACTTTTACTTGCTTTTCAACTACTTCATTCATGGCTTTACAGATTAAAAAGTGTAAGATTTCAGAAAATCGATATAATTGCGTATGTTATCGCGGAGCATTTCATCCACACCAACTGAAGTAATGGTACCGCCGGATATTCCATTTACTTGATGTTCGCCTGAGGCATCTCCTTTTCTTACTTCAATTGAGATAAACTCATTATTCCTCATAATTTTCTTATTTTGAAATTGACTTTGAAAACCTGCAGTGTTTATCTCGGCTCCCAATCCGGGGGTTTCTGATTTGTGATCAAAGATTACACCGTACACAGTATTGATATCATCATTGAGCGCTATGTATCCCCAAATGGGGCCCCAGAGCCCTTTTCCTCTAAGAGGGATGATAAAAAATCTTTTTCCATCTTTCTCAGCTACAAACAGAGGATATAGGCGTTGGTCTGCCGGTTTTTTAACTTCATCGGCCAGGTTAACTTTCAGTGCTTCGATTCCCTCTTCTTCGCGTCCGTTTTTAATCACTAAGGATTTGACGATGTATTGATTAAAGGCTTTTTCAGCTTCAATACGACTCACTTCAATCCCTATTGATCGGACAATGTTTTGTTTTGCTTCTAAATCTATATTTTTCTGCTGTTTATCTTTCAGAGTAATAGCTGTAAAAGATAATATTGCGGCTACTACAATCACCATGATCGCAGCGAATGTAAAAGTGTAGCCATTGCTATTTACGTTCATTTTGTTATGCTTTAACTGGTTGAAGTTTAAGTCTTTTTAAACGTCTTTTAATATTTGCCTCTACCACATAATGGTCGATCAGCGGGGCAAATACATTCATCAGAAGAATGGCGAGCATAATACCTTCGGGATAGGCCGGATTGATTACACGGATCATTATGGCCAAAAAGCCAACCAGAAATCCGTAAATCCATTTTCCTTTTTCTGTCTGAGCCGCGCTCACAGGATCTGTAGCCATAAATACGATACCGAATGCAAAACCGCCCATGATGAGGTGTTGCCATGCCGG
>CALFUW010000032.1 GCA_937929815.1 uncultured Flavobacteriales bacterium
CGGGCAAAGGCGATTTGCTTCCCAATGCTGAAGCGCTGACTAAGCGATTAAATTCGGCCGGAATCCAAACGGAAGCTGTTAAATTTTTACTTTCGAACCTTGAAATAAATATACAACTTTTTAAAGCATCTTTCACCAATCAATAAACATTATATTCGGTTTTTTGTCGATTGATTCATGTATTTCAAACGTTTCGCTAAATGGAGCTTCTAATTCGGATTAGTCAATTTGTTCTGAGCATTTCCATCCTGATAATTTTACATGAATTGGGTCATTTCATCCCGGCAAAACTTTTTAAAACCCGTGTAGAAAAATTTTATCTTTTTTTCAATCCATGGTTTTCTCTTTTCAAAAAAAAGATTGGAGAGACTGAATATGGCATCGGGTGGTTGCCATTGGGTGGCTATGTCAAGATTTCGGGCATGATTGACGAAAGCATGGATACCGAACAGATGAAAAATCCACCTCAGCCTTATGAATTTCGTTCAAAACCAGCCTGGCAGCGATTGATTATTATGATAGGTGGTGTGACTGTCAATGTATTGCTCGCCATAATCATATACATGGGAATGCTTATGTATTATGGAGAAGAATATATCCCTACTCAAAATGTGACATATGGAATCGTAACTGATAGCGTAGGTGAGTCTATTGGATTCAGTAACGGTGATAAAATCCTGTCGGTCAATGGCAAATATCCCGAACGATTCCATCAGGTGCCACTTGAAATCCTGCTGTCCGGGGGAGGATATGTCGAAGTAGAGCGTGACGGTAAGCCTGTGAGGATCACCATTACCGAAGAGAAAATTTCAAACATCATTCGATCAAAAAGCACATTGATGGGGCTTAGAATTCCTTATTATGTCGGCGGATTTGTAGAAGGAAGCGAGGCTAAAAAAGCCGGTCTGAGAGAAGGGGATCGCCTGGTAGGAATCAATGATTTACAAATTCAATTTTTCGATCAGTACCTCGCAGAAATTCCTAAACACAAAGGCGATACAATACTAATGAGGGTCAATAGAGATGGTCATATTTTGACGATCCCGGTGTTTGTATCCGAAAGCGGCAAGATTGGAGTATATGCTCAAAATCCGTCTGATTTTTTTGAAACCAAGGTTATTAAATATGGTTTTTTTGAGAGTATAGGTGCAGCGTTTTCGAAATCTGCCACGATGCTCACGGATTACGTCCGACAATTTAAAATTATATTCAATCCTAAAACAGAAGCATATAAAGAGGTTGGGGGATTTATTATGATTGCAAAGCAATTTGACACCCAATGGAACTGGGAGAAGTTCTGGTCTTTTACAGCATTTCTGTCTATTATGCTTGCTTTTTTAAATATTCTGCCAATTCCTGCATTGGATGGCGGCCACGTCGTCTTTCTGCTTTGGGAAATCCTTAGCGGCAAGCCAGCCTCTCAGAAAGTGTTGGAATACGCCCAAATTGTAGGTTTTGTTATACTTCTTGGACTTCTGATTTTAGCAAACTCTAATGATATTATAAAGCTTTTCTGATTTCCAAATATCATTTCTTCGTTTGATGAAAATCATTCTATTTATAATATAGTCATCATTCATTTGCCATCTAACCAGATGGAGTAATGAAGGACAAAGAAATATTTGTCAAAGATTTTTTTCATTATCACTTGCCGGAAGGTTCACTGAGCCTGTTAGAGTATTTTTTAAGGTATGGTGAATTTCGAAATTTCGAGCTTGGAAATCAAATATTGCGCAAAGGAGATCCCTCCAACATTTTTTATTGGCTTATTAAAGGTGGTGTTAAAAGCTATCGAAACGGCGAATTAATTCTTCAGAGGGTGGGTGATTTTATAGGATTGCAAGCCGCTATTCAGGAAATGAATATAATGTATGATTATACCTGTATTTCAGATCAAGTTGTGGCATTGGAGCTCCCCACAAATCAACTTTTTAGACTTCTTTCCAATGAACCTCAGGCGATATTTCCGATGATGCAGGTTCTCTTCAAAAAAGCCGAGATGATTGAAAACAATGGAGTACAGATCATGCAATCTGACTCCGAGGGTAGACTTCTTCAGGTCATCAGATATTTGATTTTTAAATTTGGACTCTCTGATGACAGCAATATTCCTGTAGAACTGACCAGCGATGATCTTGCTCTTTTAAGCGGCTCTTCCCGTACATCTACCTATCGGTGGCTTAAAAATTTTGAAGAAAAGGGACTAATCAAACGAAATGGCAATAGAATTAAACTCCTGAATAAGAGCCTTTTCCAAAAAACAGCTGTCTGAAAATTTTCAAGAATAAGGTAGTGCTATTGGCCAAGCTGATTGGCTAATGCTCTGGGGAGATTGGTGTATTTTTGCACGCATGTTTTCAAAAGATTCCACACATTATCTCAAAAGAGGGGTCTCAGCCCGAAAAGACGATGTGCATAGCGCAATTAAAAGTTCTGATAAGGGTCTCTTTCCCAAAGCTTTTTGTAAGATTATACCAGATTACCTATCCGGTGATCCCGAGTATTGCCTGGCCATGCATGCAGATGGTGCAGGCACAAAATCATCCCTTGCATATGCCTACTGGAAGGAGACCGGAAATTTGGGCGTCTGGAAAGGAATAGCCCAGGATGCATTGGTCATGAATATTGATGACCTTCTTTGTGTGGGAGCTACTGGGCCATTTTTGATCAGCAGTACAATCGGTCGTAATAAGCATCTCATACCGGCCGATGTGATCAAAACCATCATTGAAGCCAATGAAGAGTTCTGCTTTTTACTGAGAAATCATGGCATCGAAGCATATATGACCGGGGGTGAGACCGCAGATATAGGTGACCTGGTACGCACCATCGTGGTGGATTCTACCGTCATTACCCGCATCAGATGCACGGAGGTCGTTGACAATTCAAATATTCGTCCAGGCGACGCAATTGTAGGCCTGGCATCTTTCGGTCAGACTACCTACGAAGATACCTACAACTCGGGAATCGGCAGCAATGGTCTTACCGCTGCGAGACATGACCTATTTTCCAAATCTGTGGGCAGAAAATATCCTGAAACTTATGATCACGGCCTTGACGAAGAGGTCATCTATACCGGTAGGTACAAACTCACAGATACCATACCAGGAGTGCCTCTGGACGCAGGCCAGGCCTTACTAAGTCCGACCCGTACCTATGCCCCTGTGGTTAAAGAAATTTTTAACGAACTCAAACATTTGATCCACGGCATGGTGCACTGCAGTGGGGGAGGGCAGACTAAGGTTTTGCATTTTGTTGAAAACGTGCATATTGTCAAGGATAATCTTTTCGATGTTCCTCCGCTTTTCAGAGAGCTGCAAACCCTGTCAAACATCCCTTGGAACGAGGTATATACCATCTATAACATGGGACATCGGATGGAAATATACTGCGCACCGGAAGCTACAAAAAGAATAATTGAAATAGCAAGTCGTTACAACTTGGAGGCCAGGCAAGTAGGTCGTGTCGAAACAACGGAAGAAAGTAAAAAACTTACGATCAAGAGCCCATTTGGAATATTTGAGTATAGATAAGAAGGTATTACGATGGATAATTTAATTGAAAAAATAACTGCGCTCGAATTAAAATTTCAGGATGTTGCAGACCAACTTGTACAGCCGCACATCATTGCTGACCAAAAAAGATACATCGCCCTCAATAGAGAATACAAGGAATTGGAAGCAATTGTAGAAAAGGGTAAGATTTACAAAGACTTGTATCATTCGATCCAGGAGGCCAAAGAGATTCTTAAAAATGAAAAAGATGCAGAATTGCGCGAAATGGCATTGGTCGAAATTGAAGAAGGTGAGCCCCGCTTAGAAGAAGTGCGGGAGCAAATACGCCTTCTGCTCTTGCCCAAAGATCCTGAAGATGCAAGAGGATGCACCGTAGAAATCCGTGCCGGAACCGGGGGAGATGAGGCGGCCATTTTTGCCGGAGACCTGTATCGGATGTACACCAAATACTGTGAACGAAGGGGCTGGAAAACAGAAGTCCTGGACCTAAATGAGGGTTCGTCAGGCGGATACAAAGAAATTATCTTTAAAGTATATGGTGAAGGCGCCTATGGTATACTCAAATATGAATCCGGAGTCCACCGCGTACAGCGGGTCCCTCAAACCGAAACTCAAGGGCGCGTTCATACCTCGGCGGCCACAGTTGCGGTATTGCCTGAGGCAGATGAAATCTCTTTTGAGCTGAATCCTGCTGATATAGAGATGCAAACAGCCCGGTCAGGCGGTGCTGGCGGGCAAAATGTAAACAAAGTAGAAACCAAAGTCATGCTCACGCACAAGCCTACCGGAATTGTAGTCACATGCCAGGTAGAACGCTCTCAACATGCAAACCGCGAACGCGCCATGCAGATGCTGCGAGATAAACTCTTTGAAATGGAGTACTCAAAGAGAATGGATGAAGTAGCCACCAAACGCAAAACAATGGTCAGCACCGGCGATCGATCTGCCAAAATTCGGACATATAATTATCCCCAAAGCAGGGTTACAGATCACCGCATTGGTCTCACGGTTTACAATTTGGACGAAATATTAAACGGAGACCTTTTTAAATTTTCTGAAGAACTCGAACTTGCCGAAAATGCCGAACGGCTCAAAGAAAGTGCTGAAGTGTAATTAAAACCCAATGTTTACAAAAAATATCATTGACCGTATTATTCTGAGTCGGCGGACTATGCTATGCGTTGGACTGGATACAGACCCCGATAAGTGTCCTGAACACATCACCGGAACACTCAAGCAAAAGGTTCTGGAATTTAATATCGCCATCGTGAGAGCAACAGCTGCATACTGCGTAGCTTACAAAATAAATACAGCCTTCTATGAAGCGATGGGAAGCGACGGGTGGCACATCCTGAAGCAAACGGCTGAATACATCAAATCTCACTATTCCGCTCACTTTTTGATAGCTGATGCTAAAAGAGGAGACATCGGAAACACCGCAAATCAATATGCAAGAGCATTTTATGACGAAATGCCCTTTGACGCCGTTACCTTGTCACCCTACATGGGGCTGGATACAATAAGGCCTTTTATCCGGGAAGGAAAGTTTTCAATCATTTTGGCTTTGACCTCTAACCAGGGTTCAATGGATTTTCAGATGCAGCCTATGTCCGACGGCTCATTGCTCTTTGAGAATGTGGTGAATCGATTTTCGGGGGAATTTAGCTATGACCAAATAATGTTTGTAGCAGGTGCCACACATGGAGAGGTTCTCAGAAATATCCGCGCTTCAGTGCCGGATTACTATTTGCTTGTGCCCGGTGTAGGTGCTCAGGGGGGGGATTATAGCACCATTGTATCTCATGCACTCAACTCGTCTGGAGCCGGGCTATTGGTCAACTCAAGCAGGGAAATATTGTATGCCTCCTCGTCTGTCAATTTCGAAGAAGCTGCTGCCTCAGCTGCTATGCGTTACTTATTCTGATAGAGGGATTTAAAATTATCAACTAAAAAAGAAATAAAATGGAAAAGTCATTTTACCCTCAGTATCATAGCGATATAAAAAATCAAAAAATATTTCTTAGTATAAATCTAATCCATTGTAAGAAGCGCAGCAATTGTTTGAAAAGATCTTAAAATTCAATTAATAAACAGATCGAGTTCACAAATATTAAACATGTGATGTTTGCTCAATTGTAAAACATATATGTATATTTGAACACGCAAATTATAATAAAATGATTACGTATACACTTGGTTGGTTCATGTTTTTGATCATTTTTCTCATGGGTTTTGGAATGCTGATATTCTTGTCCCTGTTTATAGGTTATTGGCTTACGTTGATATCAATCGAGCAGATCAATCCGAAACTCGCTCACAAAATCATAGGACACAAAGAGGCTGAATAAAATATATCGGCTGTCAGTAAATTCAATTATCATATTCTAATTTCCTAAGAGGTCAGCTTAGACCTCTTTTTTGTTTGCATACTTTTGTAATGGGATTATACAATACTAGTGATAAGAGATTTGCTGCTCAGGAAGTTTTCGAAACAAACGCTAAACAAAAAATTTAACGTTGATAAAAACAAAGATGAAGTCGGTCGGATTATTCATCTCATTCTACACGAAATGGGATACAGATTCGTGACAGGAAGTCATTGGGAAGTAGCAGATCCCTCATCACTTGGATTGTACCGACAGAAATGGATTCCGGCGAGATATGTAGACATTCGCCTTAATGAAATAAATAATAAGACCACAGCCGTAGAGCTGCAAGTATCTTACTACCTTACCAAAAGAAGATTCAAATACAAAATTGATGTACTTCTGGAAAGTGAGCTGGAGATAATTAAAGAAGTAGTCGTTCGGGGTAGAGATGAAATAAATCTGCGTGAAGAGGTTTTGATCAAAAGTCTTGAAAAAGATTCAGGATTTTCAAATATTGTTTTGCTTTCTGTCATAATTCTGATCACTGTGCTCCTTGTAGTTGTGCTAAGTTATATTCCCGGCATCTGGAAGTGGGTCGCAGTGGTTGTAATAGCGGCTGTTCAGATTGGTTTGATGGTTTGGTTTAATTCTCAGAATATCCGCAATCATTAAGAGCCAACCAGCGATGTAGAATGAATAAAGAGGAGGTTTTAAAGGATTTCCTGGAGTATCTGAGACTTGAGAAAGGCTTGTCTCAAAACACTGAAAACGCCTACAGACGCGACCTTATAAACTTCTTCCGCTGGCTTGATTCCCTCAATAAACAAGTAGAATCTGTAACATTGACAGATCTGGAGCAATTTATCTCTGAATGTGCTCCCGGCGCCAAGGCATCATCTACTGCAAGACGCATCTCAGCGATCCGGCATTTTTACAAGTATCTTCAACTGGAGGAATACATTTCAGACAATCCCTCCGAACTTCTCGAACTTCCGAAGCTCGAAAAATATCTGCCCGAGGTACTTAGTGTACACGAAATCAATCAACTCATTGCTGCAATAGATGTATCTACCGATGAGGGTTTCCGCAATAAAACCATGATCGAATTGCTTTATGCAACAGGTATGCGGGTCAGTGAATTAATCTCTCTCAGATTGAGCGATCTGTATATCGAAGAGTCTCTCGTCAAAGTAACCGGTAAGGGGAATAAGCAACGATTTGTGCCGGTGCATCGGGGAGCGATGGATCTGCTGACTATTTATATCCGTGACATTCGACCCAAAACGGCAATAAACAAGAAATCTGAAAATTTTATCTTTTTAAACAGAAGAGGCGTTCCCCTAAGCAGAGTAATGGTTTTTACTTTTATCAAGACGTATGCAAAACTTTCCGGGATCAAAAAATCCATTTCGCCACATACCTTTCGGCACAGCTTTGCGACGCATCTGATAGAAGCAGGGGCAGATCTCCGCTCAGTCCAGGACTTGCTGGGACATGAGAGCATTCTGACTACGGAGATTTACACCCATTTAAGCCATAAGCATTTGAGAAAGATGATACATATGTATCACCCCCGGTCAGGAAGGAAGGTGAAATCTGGAGAAAAAGACAATTAAATCGTCATAGTATTGATTATATATTTGTCAAAATTTGTGAGGTATGCACTTTTTGGCATCTAATATCCGGCTGTTGCGCAAGCGAAAGCGACTTTCTCAGGAAGATCTCGCGAACGCCCTCGGAGTAACCCGCTCTGTCATTAATTCTTATGAAAATAAGTTGGCAGACCCTCCCTTACCTGTGTTGTTGAAAATAGCCGAATTTTTTAAGATCAGTTTAGACCGGCTTGTCCGACAAAACCTGTGTGATCTTAGAGAATCTGAATTAAGTGAAATCGAACGCGGTTTGGACATGGATTTTTTAGGTCGAAGACTTCGGGTACTGACTACGACTGTGGATTCAGACAGGGAGAACCTTACGGAGCTTGTACCCGAACGGGCAAAAGCCGGGTACACCACGGGATATTCTGATCCTGATTTCATCCGCGATTTGCCTATTATGCAACTTCCTTTTCTTTCCAAAAACAGAAAATACAGAGCCTTTGCAATCTCCGGTGACAGCATGCCTCCAGTACCTCACGGCTCGATTGTGATTGGAGAGTACGTGGGAGACTGGACTTCGGTCAGATCGGATGTACCCTACATTGTGGTTACCCGAAGCGAAGGAATCGTTTTTAAATTACTAAAAAATCAATTGATCGACCGGGGTACGTTTATGTTCGCCTCGCTAAATCCGGCATATAAACCTTATGAGATGAGTGCCGACGAAATTTTGGAAATCTGGAAATTTCAGTACTTTATCAGTTCAGAGCTTTGGCCTGCCGAACTGACCAAGGACTCATTAGCGCGCGCTCTCCAATCCATACAAGTTGAGATATCTGAAATAAAAAAACTGCTCAAATCTTAAACCCACCGAATGCTTAACATTGGAATGAGGTATTGGGAAGCGGTGGCTGTTGTCTTTAGCATACTCTACACATGGCTTCTCGCAGACGGGAATATGTGGTGCTGGTGGTTTGCTATTGGAGCATCCATCATCTATATCGCACTGACGATTCGCGTAGGGATCTTTGCTGAGAGTTTTCTGCACTTTGTTTATCTGATCATGGCCATTTATGGCTTAAATCGCTCTCGCGAGTGGGAAGAGTCAGGAATATCCGAATCTTTTGGATGGCCGATACATCTACTGGCAGTTGGTATGGGTGGACTGACCACATTTATTTTTGGCAGGCTACTCACCACTTTTAAAAGTGCAAAGGCGACATATTTAGATTCCTTTACCACGGTTTTCAGTTTATGGGCTACCTGGCTGATGGTTAACTTCTATGCTGAAAACTGGTTGTACTGGATTGTCATCGACGCGGCTTCATCTGTTTTGTATTTCCGACAAAGATTATTTTTATCATCTATATTGTTTCTTGCTTATATGCTGATGGCTTTAAGAGGATGGATTTTATGGACAACCGGTTAGGCAGACGTTTGATTACTGATCGTATCCTCTATTCCTCTGAGTATGGCCTGTACCGAATTTTCCCAAGTGTGACTGCGTGCATGTTCGATCCGCTTCATCCGCAGAGCGATGTCATCTTTTTCAGAAAGTGCTTTTTCGATAAATTTCAAATACTCCTCGACCGAAGATGCCAAATACACAAACCCTTCAAAAGCCTGCATGGCCTCAGTACGCGTAGCGACGACAGGCTTGCCCATAGCAAGATATTCATCGATCTTGCGCGGATAGTTTCCTATCGTCATTGGATTCACTTCCTGCGGGTTGATGGCCACGTCAAAGAATTTTAAGTAGGTAGGGAGTTGCTCCGGCTTACGCGGCCCTAAAAAGTGTACATTTGATAAATGGTGCATAGAGGAGGTTTTAAAATGCTCATCCTCCGGACCTACAAATACAAATTGCCATTCCGGGCGGGCTTCAGCCAATTTTTCCAGCAGATTCAGATCCAGGCGCATTTTTAGCAAAGCTCCGATATACCCTATGATTGGTCCCGGAATATTTTGCATTTCCTTCGGTTTTTCAAAATGTTTGTCCGGATCGAAAAGGTCAAGTTCGCACCCCTGCCCGACGTAGTAGCTGTTGGGGTTAAACCGGGCGCAGTAGTTTTTCAGATAAATGCTGTTTGCAGCAGCCATGTCGCTTTTTGCAATTAAACGTGGTTCAAGACGGGTACCATGTTTTTTAAAATAGTCGGTTGAGATCAGATTGTCGCGTGAATAATAAATTGAAAAGACAGGCTTAAGCATTTCCTTCATGTAAAAACTGCGAAACATATCACTGTCGTTAAAAAGGATAAAATCCTTGATTTTCAATTCGTCCATAGCATATCGTACCTCCCTTGCCTGCCGTCGATTGTTGATATAATTGAAGAAGTCAAAGACGGGTCCATCAGGAAGCCAATTGATGCTTTCCAATACGGTTCGTGGTGTAAATGTGGTAAGTCTGTCGTTGATTTTAACAAAAGGGCTTATGTGCCCCTTGTTTACTTTTCTGCGGTATTCAATGTGTTTTTGATCTCCAGAAGCATTTCTCAGAATCGTAAATCGGTCAAGGGGGATATTTATGTAAGTGACTTTAAAATTTTTACTCAATTCAAGAGCGATGTTTTTACAGTTGCTTCCAATGGGGGTATCCCAGGGTTGCTGCCCGAAAATGATAAAATTTTCAGAGGGAAGATGGCTGTGCATACAGAGAAAAAATTATCCAGCTACAAACATACTTATCTCAGGTATGTGCTCGGGATGTGTGCATTTATTTTTTTCGGATAAACTTTCAATTACACATGTCAAAAAGAAAAGTATATCAGAATAATCCTGATAAATGTCATTTTACATTCCATCGAGATTACAGAGCTTTAACTCAAAGCTATTCATAAATGAAATTTGGAATTTCTTATCTGATTCCAGAAGCCTTGCAACAACTGCATCATCGATGTGAGGATTTGGAGTTTTTGGTATCAAAATATCCTGAGATTCAACATATATGTGCTTTTAACAGTGTGAAGGAACTATACCTGACCGGCTCTGCGGTTCAAGCAAAATTTAAAGAAGGAGATCATATCGAATTTTTAGTAGATTTTACGTCAGATGACCATGTAAAAAGAAGTGCATTTTACATGTCTTTAAAATCTGATTTAACGGAAATTCTCGATAATAATGTCAGTTTGTACGACCTGTTTTACACCACCGAAGATAACCCCTCCATAGATCGCAGAAAGATGATTTTACTGTACAAATGTAGCTGATCCTATTCAAAATAATTATCCGAAAAACCCAATAGAAAGACACAGAATTTACCCCTTGTAAACGCAGTGTAAAGCCATCGAAGGTATTCTGTATCGGGTTGGGAGTCATCAGGAAGGTAGGGTTTCTCCACATACACAGTATCCCATTGACCACCTTGAGCCTTGTGGACTGTAATGGCATACGAAAATTTTACCTGCAAGGAATTCACATACTCATTCTCAGAAAGAATTTTTTTAAAGTATCTTTTGGAATCAACAGAATATTCTTCGGCAGATATCTGAGTGATTAGTCGCGTATAGTCTTCATACCCAAGAGATGCGGACTCGGTATAAAGTGTATCCAGCAATACAATGGTATCAAAATCCGGCTGGGCTTCCATGTCCGTCATCCGCACCCTGACTTTGGCAAACCGAAATCCAAACTTTTCCTCAAACTTATAGACTCTCCGTACTTCTAAAATATCCCCATTAGCGATAAATCCTGCCGGAGAGGTCGAATCAAGCCAGAAATAATTGTTTTTTACAACCATGAGGCGATCACCGGCATCAAGT
>CALFUW010000033.1 GCA_937929815.1 uncultured Flavobacteriales bacterium
TTTGACATCACGCTTCCGGCTGAAATCCGCAAGGATGCCTATCTCTTCGGCGAAGGTCCGTCGAGGGTGGTGGTGACAGTGCGCCAGGAAGACGAAACGGCCTTCATCGACTCCATGATGCTCAATGGCGTGGATTTTGATCTGCTGGGACACGTGACCAAAGGCAGCATTCGTATCGATGATGAGGATTGGGGTCAGGTGGAAGATTACAGAGATCTTTATGACAACTCGATTACAGAGGTTATTCTTTCATAAGCTGCTGGTGGCTCTGGTGACGGTGGCTCAGCCGGTGTATGGCCAGAAGATTCTGACATGGTTTACACTAGGTACCACTCTGAGCGGTGAAGATCCGTCCAAGCCGGGATTCTACCAGCCTGTATTCTCACCTGAACTGGAAAAATACAATGGTGAGGAAGTGATCCTGACGGGTTATGTCATACCAATAGATTTCTCCAGCAATACCTACGCTCTGTCCAAAACGCCTTTCGCCAACTGCTTTTTCTGTGGAAAAGCCGGCATAGAAACAGTGGTCGGACTGCGGTTTAAAAATCCCCAGAGTAAATTTCTGGTAGATCAATTCATCATCGTCAAAGGAAGGCTTCGTCTGAATAAACAACCGAATGGTGATTTTATATATTACTTAGACAATGCTGAACTACATGGATAAACGATTGACCTTCAACCCATATATGGTGTTGACTGCGCTTTTTGCATTGGTAAGTCACTGGTACGTGCCTGCGTATGCTCAGAATGACGGTGTAATCAAAATCACCTGGAAAACCTTGCAGGATGTAAAGTTTACCGAGAAGTATTACAAAGAAGCCGAGGCATGGTTTCTCTTCCCGAATTTTGGCCAGTCGCTTACCAATCTGAATGGAAAAACTGTAGAAATCAAGGGCTATGTAATACCCATCGATGCCGAAAGCGGAATGTACGCTTTGTCGGCCTTTCCGTTCAGTTCGTGCTATTTCTGCGGTGGAGCCGGTCCAGAGTCGGTAATGTCGCTAAAGCTCAGGAAGGGGCATCGGCGGTATAAGACAGATGACGTGGTGACCTTCAGAGGAAAATTTGAGCTAAACGACAAGGATATCAACGACTTTAACTACATACTCCGCAATGCGGAGGAAGTAAAACCCTGACAGGTATTGAGCCAGAGCAAATTAAAGGACGTATCAGCAGGTCACGAAAAGCTTTATCCAAATCTGATCGGAGGTGTGCTGGAAGCATTGGAAACCACCTTTGGAAAGGACGTGTATGCAGATAAGGCCATCGAGCGCCTGTTTAAGGCAAATCGCAGGTGGGGTGCGCGCGACAGGGCCTTTGTGGCCGAATCTGTATATGAAATCGTGCGCCACTGGAGGTTTCTCTGGCATATGTTGGGCGAAGAGCCGACGCTCAAACGCAGAAAGATGTATCACATTTTTGCGTTTTACCGACTGATCAAAGGCCGATATCTGCCTCCGGATCCGAAATGGAACGAAGTCCTTGCGCAGTGGCCGGATTTACAAAAAAGGCTAACCGACATTAATGACCCCAATATCAGAGAGTCTTTCCCTGACTGGCTGGCCAGGCTCATTTCGCCAGGTAAAGACTGGGCATCCTTAGCGCACAGGCTCAATCAGCCAGCAGGACTTCACATACGGGTCAATACCCTGCTCAGTACGCGGGAGAAAGTCATAGAAATCCTCCAATCCGAAGGCATAGATGCGACTCCCTTGGCGTATAGTGAAGTAGGTCTTACACTCTCCGAGCGGATCAATATATTCAGGTTGGACAGTTTTCAGAAGGGGTTGTACGAAGTTCAGGATGGCGGATCACAGCTGATAGCGCCCTTTTTGGACCCGAAACCCGGCGAGCGCATCATCGATGCATGTGCGGG
Organism: uncultured Flavobacteriales bacterium; assembly: GCA_937929815.1. Taxonomy (GTDB): domain Bacteria; phylum Bacteroidota; class Bacteroidia; order Flavobacteriales; family Schleiferiaceae; genus Thermaurantimonas. Next base: position 1,880 of record CALFUW010000033.1, read on the forward strand.
CGCCGGCGGCAAGTCACTCCATATGGCTGCCTTGATGCACAACAAAGGACAAATAATAGCCCTGGATGTAGAAGAATACAAACTCAACGAACTCAGGCGAAGGGCCTCTCGAAACAGGGTGGACACCATTGAAACCCGGCTCATCGATGGAAGTAAGGTAATAAAGCGTCTTCGCCATGCTGCCGATAAGCTGCTGCTCGATGTGCCGTGCACCGGTACAGGCGTCATCCGCCGAAATCCGGATACCAAGTGGAAACTGCGGGATGAGTACTTTCAGCGGGTGCTTAGCATCCAACGAGAGATACTGGATACCTACACCGATATGCTTCGGCCGGGAGGTAAGATGGTATATGCTACCTGCTCCCTTATTGACGACGAAAATCGCCTGCAGATCGATGCTTTTCTGGAGCGCAGAAAGGGGGAATATACTTTGGTGCGAGAACGTCAGATTTTACCAACGGAGCTTGATTCCGATGGCTTTTACATGGCTTTAATACAAAAAAATGGCTGATTTCATCCGAATTACAGAGCAGGATTCGCCCTACAGAGACCTTGAAAAAAAATCCACCCGCGAATTGCTCGAAATCATCAATCGGGAGGACCAAACCGTGCCGCTAGCCGTACAAAAAGCCATACCCGATATCGAGCTCCTCGCGGATGCTGTCTTTCAGAAACTCTCAGACGGTGGCAGACTCTTTTATATAGGCGCCGGAACAAGCGGCCGTCTGGGCATCGTGGATGCCAGCGAATGTCCTCCCACCTATGGAGTGCCACACGGAATGGTCATCGGGCTTATCGCCGGTGGCGACAGAGCCATTCGCGAGGCAGTAGAGTTTGCAGAAGATGATTACACGGGTGCGTGGCGAGACCTGCAGGAGCATTTCGTCAACGCCGGCGATATTGTCGTCGGATTGGCTGCCTCCGGCACTACCCCCTACGTAGTCGGGGGGCTGGAGCACTGTCAGAAGGCCGGTATCGCCACAGGCTGCGTCACCTGCAATCCGGGCGCGCCCATTCTCGAGAGATCTGATTATCCTGTGGTGGTCGTCACAGGACCGGAAATAGTCACCGGAAGTACCCGGATGAAGGCCGGCACGGCACAGAAGCTCGTGCTGAACATGCTTACCACTGCTGTAATGATCCGTCTCGGACGAGTGGAAGATAATAAAATGGTTCGTATGCAGCTTGCCAACAACAAGCTCATTGATCGGGCTGCACGTATGATCGCTGAACGACTATCCATCTCCTACGAAGAAGCTTTAGCCCTGGTCAGAAAAACCGGAGACGTGAAGTCTGCGTTACTTTTATATCAAAATAAATGATGATGAAACCTGTGCCTCAGCCGCGTCCACACTCCGACAAAGAACTCCTCGCCAAAGGTGCCACGCTGATGTTTGGCTCCATGCCTTTTATTTTCAGTGGGCCTGTGTTGTTTTACTTTATTGGTTTTCCACTGCTGGATGAAGGCAAAGTTTGGGGCATCGTGCTGTCCGCGGTTTTTAGCATTGCAGCCATCGTACTTTTTGTATCCGGTCTGATGAAGGTTTTGAAGGGTTTTTTTTCAGCCAGATAACACCAATTGGCTATCTCCTCCTGTACGCTCATTGCTTCTCCCCTTTTGCCGGATCTTGTATTAGTTTATCGGCATTTCAATTTGATTTCCAAAATCGGGTTGCACAATAAATCAAGACAGTCTTTTAATCAGAAAGTTGCCAATCGAATATGCATGATCTCAGACATTTGTGAAGGCAGATTGGACAGCTGTTTGTTGCCTTTCCACATTCCGAAAAATCGTTTATCCTAATCAATATTTTTTCCTGAAGTAGAGTGTAAATTCTACGTTCGGATTATTTGTACAAGATGTATTGCTAAATTGGATGATCGTGATATGTCTATGTTGAAAAAAAAACTTTAAAGCATAAGAAAATCATCAGATCCTGAATGTGATGAATAATCTCCTGTAAAAAGCTCTCTTTTAACAGGAAAAATACTATTCACATGATCAGAGCATCTGCAAGGCAAAATTTGTTTCACAATCAAATGATTTAAATGAATTCATTAGCTACGTAATTTAAAAAATTTGAACCGGTGTCATCGGGTAGAAATATTTATCATTTGAGAATTTTTATTGAAAATATCTTTTGTTTTCATCACCCCATCTGGCTATTGTGATTCCACATAAAAATTATCTCCTTTGTCTATAAAATATGATTAAAAATTCATCTAAATTTATTTATGTAGTTAATTTGCTTTTGAGATGCTTATTTATCCTGAATGAGATAGGACAAACATTTCTCACGAAAAACGTTTTTGAACAGCAACTGTAAAAAAAATAGATATAAAGACAAAGCCCGAAGGAGCACTGGTTTAACTTAAAAGAATTAGCCCTTTGGATTGGCACTATTCAGAACACACTTTTACCAACATCGAAAAATCCTACCACTTTGGTTTTTGGAGTCGATCAAGGAATTGCTAAAAGGGCATAATTGACTACCAGCAGGAAGGTGCTATTCAAATAATAAAAAACTTTTTGCATGGTGGAGCGGCTATCAATGTTTTGCCAAACAGTACAATTTAAACCTTATCATAGTAGATGCAGGGGCAAACTTTGATTAGGAAGGAAAGAAACTTTAGTCTTTATAAAAATTGACAAGGGCACAGAAAGTTTTTTGAGAGATAAAGCAATGATCTTCCCCAAGACGGCAAAGAGCGTTGCCCCGTCATCGACACCTGGTGGCAGACCGAGACCGGAGGCATCATGATATCCGGTCTGGCCGGCATTTCCAAACTCAAACCCGCTCACGCCGGTCAGCCCATGCCCGGCATTCAGCCCTTACTGCTCGATGCTGATGGCCGCGAAATCCAGGGCAACGACGTCGAAGGCTACCTCTGCATTCGCCATCCCTGGCCCAGCATGCTGCGCACCACCTTCGGCGACACCACCACCCTGCTCTACCCAGCCGTCGTAGACGAAATCATCGAAGGAGCCAAATTCGTAAAAGTGGCACAGTAGGCAATGCCCGATCGTTGATTAGTTTCAGGTTTCTACCTGGGCGTGCCCCCTGGCAAGGCTCTGCCTTCGTCAGGGGTCGGGCTATCCGCTCCTATTCCCCTAGCAGGCGCGCGTGGCACATCAGGCTGCGGTGGCTTCTCCTGTCGCCTCCTCGCCTTGTGTGCCATATGCACGCCTGCTGCGGCTCATACCGCTCCTATCCCTCACGCATAAATATCTACCCGACAATCGCTTCGGCACTATTAATTTGAGAAAAATTTTCCCACGTCACTCATCCCATTGCGATCACCTCACTGAATTCCAGTGTGATGACCCGATTACAAGATACCAATATCACACCCATCCTATGAATCCTACGGGGAGGTTTATCATCCTATTTTAATGCATTGAAGCCTCCAATCAATATAAACTGGTTGAGTATAACCCGCTCCAATACATTTAATAACTCAACCCCGGCAATCGAAGTCCCCGCCTTCCTCTCAATTATTTCAGAAATCAATTGCCAAAATGTTTCCTGTATTCTTTCGGGCTTAACAATGTGTTTATAAAAAGTGTCCATTGTACACAATCAATTTACATCTTCATGCAATATTTGCTTTTTAATAAAATTTCATAAAAATGACTGTTTCAGAATACAACACATGGAAAATGCCTTACACCCCCGATGAGAAGTACAACAAGCGCGTTGCATACTTTTCAATGGAATTTGCCATTGACCAAAGCTTAAAAATCTACAGTGGAGGACTTGGTTTTTTGTCCGGCTCTCACATGCGCTCGGCTGCGGAACTCAAGCAGAATCTCATCGGCATCGGAATGCTTTGGAAATATGGCTATTACGACCAGAACAGAAATCATGACCAGACTTTAAGAATTGATTTTATTGAAAAAAACTACACTTACCTTGAAGATACAGGTATCATGGTTAATGTGCATATATTTGACAATCCCAATGTAAAGGTGAAGGCGTATGTACTCCGCCCGGAAACCTTTGGCACCGTACCCATATACCTGCTCACTACTGATATCGATGACAATGATCACCTGTCCCGCTCGATCACTAACCGCCTCTATGATGACAATGAGCTAACGCGCGTAGCACAGAGCATTGTGCTTGGACAGGGTGGTGCCAAGATAGTGGAAGCCCTTGGGGGTGCTGACATATATCACCTCAACGAAGGCCATGCCCTTCCGGCGTTTACATACCTCTATGGCAAGGCCGAGGACAAAGATGCCATTAGAAAAAAGTTTGTCTTTACCACTCATACCCCTGAGAAAGCCGGTAATGAAGAGCGTCCACTTGACCTCTTGAAAAAAATGCAGTTCTTCCCCGGATGGACTGAAAAAGAAATAGAACATCTGACCCTTCAGACACCCGGTCGCGTCAATTATACCCTTTCAGCACTTCGCCTCTCCAAGGGTGCCAATGCCGTGAGCAAACTACATGGAGAGGTATCCCGTGAAATGTGGAAATCCTTCGACGGCATATGCCGCATTGACCACATCACCAATGCCCAAAGTCTTACCTATTGGGGAGACACAAAAATGCAGGATGCACTGAAGGCCAACGATTATGAAGCCATTATAAAGCGCAAAAAGGAACTGAAAAATACCCTCTTCAAGGTAGTCGCCGACCAGACCGGTAAACTCTTTGACCCGGAAGTAATCACCATCGTATGGGCTCGGAGATTTGCTGCATACAAAAGGCCTGATTTGTTATTCCGAAACATAAATGTGTTCATGGATCTGGTTACAAATAAAAAGTACCCCGTACAGATCATCTGGGCAGGAAAACCGTATCCGACCGATTATGGCGCGATTGACATCTTTAACCGCATTGTGCACATGACCAAACGTCTCCCCAATGCGTGTATTCTCACTGGATATGAACTCGCACTCTCCCGAATCTTGAAAAATGGCACAGATGTATGGCTCAATACCCCCCGGAAACCCAGGGAGGCTTCCGGCACAAGTGGTATGACTGCAGCCATGAATGGCGCTGTAAACTTCTCCATCAACGACGGATGGATGGTCGAATTTGCCCGGCATCGCCACAACTGCTATCTGATTCCTGATACCACAGCTCCCGGTGTGACCGAAATTCAGGATCGCGAAGACTTCGAAAATATGTACCAGCTCCTATATGATGAATTACTCCCTGACTTTTACGACGGTAAAGGAATGTGGAAAAAAATTATGATCAACTCCATGAAAGATGTTCTTGAGTACTTCCGCTCCCGACGTATGGCTGAGGAGTATTATTCTAAACTATATCTGGCAGAACCAGCTATTGCAAAAAAGAAAATATCTAAAAAAACACTAAAATCCTGACATAATCCTCTTTATTGACCTCTTTTTATGCTCCGATACCTACCCCCAACTTCCAAGCGGGTCCTAGGTTAACATTCTCATTTTTTAACCAAGCAAAGAGCGCTTACAACCTCTCCCTCCGGGCACCTCTGGGCTTTCTGTGGTTAAAATCTTTCATACAAATCACCACATGAGAACTATTAATTATCGGAAACTCTTTTACTTTTTAGTGTGCATTTTTGTGAATTTTCTTGCTACCTATTAATAGATACCAAGAGGCAGTTCCCTATCGTTACATTTGAGGCATGAAACAATCAAATAATCACAGTATACGATATCTGATTTTCATTTTTACTCTTTCTATTACCCTGGCTGCACAGAACCAATCTCTCCCCTTAGGAGGATGGATTGAGCATGTGTCCTTTCGATCCACAATGGCAGTAGTCGAAACGAATTCTGACATCGTAGCCGCTTCTGAAAAAGGACTCATCGTCGTGGATAAAACCACCCGTTCTGAAATTCAAACCCTCACCAAAAGCCGCGGCCTGAGCGACATTGACATAATGCATCTTGCGTGGTATGCTCCGGAAGACATTCTAATCATCGGCTATCGAAACGGCAATCTCGACCTGGTTAGCTCCAACTACTCCGTGACAAACATCAGCGATATTGCACGCTCTACCATATTCCTGGGTCGCCGTCGTCTGAACAAAGTTCGCATCTATAAAGACCGGGCATATATCTGTATGGGTTTTGGAATTGTAGTATTTGATATAGGAAGACGTCTTTTTCCAGAGACACTTATTATAGGTCCTAACGGGTCCCAAACCGAGGTATTTGATATCGCCTTCGATGAAGCGGAAGGACGGGTATATGCTGCCACTGAGCTCGGGGTTTTTTCGGCTTCCCTGAACAGCTCGCTAAGCTTTTTTATGAACTGGACTCCTGAACCCGGAATGATCACCCGGCCATTTAATCATATCGTAAACTGGGGAGGTAAAATCGTAGCAAACCGCCTTACAGGCACTAATGATGACAGCCTTTTCATTCGCGAAAACGGAACCTGGACGTGGATGAACGATGTTTTTATCTCGAAAAATTTTGATGTAGAAGTATGTGGTCCCGAGCTCGTAATTACCAATGACTTTTCCGTAGTCAGCTATCAACCTAACCGCATGAAAAAACTCAACGTCGAGCCCGGCAATGTCTTTAATCCCCTCTTCAAACCCAATGCAGCCATAATGTCTAGAGATGGAAACTGGTACTGGATTGCATCAGAATTTGAAGGACTCTACGGGTATCTTTTTTCTGAAAAATGGCTCTTTACCTTCCTACCCGACGGACCTTTTGATGAAGACGTCTTCCGGATGCGCTACCACAATGGCCGACTTTGGGTGGCTCCCGGTGCATTAAACAGTGTTTGGGGTCCTACTTTTAACAATAAAGGAATTTACTTTTATGACAACTTCGACTGGCAGCACATTCCATCCGCACAGTTAAACAACCGGACAGATATCCTCTCCATCACGCCTTCGCCTTCTGAACCGGGTACGGTGTATGCGACTGCCTGGGGGCAGGGTATCATTCAGATCACTAATGGTCAGTACATCACTACCTTCAACTCAGCCAATACAGACGGAGGTCTTTCCACGGTCTCCAATGCGCCGGATCAGGTGAGAGCTTATGATGTCGTTTTCGATTCAAAAGGCAATCTGTGGACGGCCACCTCTCTGAGTGAAAGGCCTCTTACCCGCCGTACACCTACCGGGCAGTGGCTCAACTATGCAATGGGCACAGTGGCCGGCTCCACCACCAACATCGGCCGAATGCTCGTAACCCGCGAGGATCAGATTTGGATGGCCCTCCAAAACCGAGGCATAGGCATTGCCCGACTTGACGAAAGCGGCAACCTGCAACTTCGCCAACTAACCCAGCTCGAGGGTAGTGGCAACCTCCCCTCTCCAGATGTACGCGCTTTTGCCGAAGATCTGGATGGAGCTGTTTGGATCGGCACATCTGCCGGTGTAGCCGTGCTATATACCCCAAGATTTGTTTTTGAGCCCAACAGAAATTACGACGTGCGTCGCATCACTTTTGAAGAAGACGGAATTGTACAGGCTCTTCTAGCACAGGAAGTCGTGACAGCCGTAGCTGTAGATGGCGCCAACAAAAAGTGGTTTGGCACTCAAAATTCGGGAGTTTTCTACACGTCGGCAGATGGTCGGGAACAGATTTTTAACTTTAACCGCAATAACTCCCCACTACCCTCCAACAACATTCTCGACATTGAACTCGACAGAAAGACCGGATTGGTTTATATCGCTACCGATCGGGGCATCGTAGCCTATCAGGGTGCTGCCACAGAGGGAAATCCGACATTCTCCGACGTCTTTGCTTATCCTAATCCCGTAAGACCGGATTATGACGGTCCGATCTTTATACGCGGATTGGTGACGGGAGCTTACGTAAAAATCACAGACGTAGCTGGTAACCTGGTCTTTGAAACCCGAGCTGAGGGGGGCCAAGCCATTTGGGATGGAAATGATTTTAAAGGGCGGAAAGTTCAATCCGGAGTTTATCTCGCTTATATGAGTGATGAGTTAGGATTCAATACCCATGTAGCTAAAATATTGATAATAAGATGAAGGTTTTACATATGACCAGCCCGGATACATATTCATCTGTGGATTTATTGACCGAGCACTATTAATTGAAAACATTTTAGGGTTAAATTTGATATTGATAATAAAAGATTGAATCATGCAGTGGAGACAAGGAGACGTGCTCATTGAGCTGACACATGAAAGTACCAATGGAATGGTTAAGAAAGAAGACTCTCTCCTCGTAAGAGGTGAAGGGCGTTACCACGGCCACTTCGCTACAGGAGATGTAACGGTATTTTTAAATGATGAAAATATATACCTCAGCGTTCATTCGGAAGCCAAAATCGAACATCTTCACACCGAAACCAAAGAATTTACAGGTGAGCACCAACCCATAACGCTTGCACAGGGTACCTATCGCGTCATACGCCAGAGGGAATATAATCCCTATGAAAAGAAAATTATGCTTGTACAAGATTGATTTGCTGTGGCCAAAAGTTTTGATGCGCGTATAGGTCTGTATTATTCTTTTTGCGGAATTGATAAACCTTCGGAGATTCAAGTTTGTCAAAGTCCGACTGAATTTTTATCTGCTTTAAAGACTCTAAACACACACAAAAAACAGGTGCCCTTGCATCAGAAGATGATTGATGGTTTTCGCACTAAAGTTTTACAACCTTTAAATCAATGGATTCTTGAAAATGAACTTATCCACTCCTACCAAAAATTATTTAATAATAAGTACAAGTCGCGATTTATAAACCTAAAAAATCAGAGAAATCTGATCGTAGAGTCGCTATTAGCACACCAGGATATCCTTATTAAATCCATTCGAAATATTACGCCCCAAGACTATTTCGCTGCCACGTACATAGAGGCGCTGTTTATAAATTTCCTAAAAGATTTACCTGAAATTAAATGCCTGCCGGGTCTTCCGGGCTTGTTTCTGGAGATCTGTAATGATGACATTATCTTTCTCAGTTACTTTACCCAGGATTATGCGATTGTACTCAGATGGCCCGACACTTTTGAAACCACTGGCGACGGAATACTTCACAACCCACATGGACCTGCTCTGGTCTGGGACAAGGATAGGTATTATTTCTACTCAGGATGGAAAATCCCCTCAGAATTTTATGAAAGGGTAGATGAAGTCTCACCCGGTATGGTACTCAGCGAAAAAAATGTTGAAAAACGGCGTGCCTATATGGAGATATTGGGGAGCAATCGCTTTGCAGAACTCCTCGACCTTGAAATACTCGACCAATCGATAGATCGATATGGAAATTTTATAGAATTGTATCGCACCCGCACAGAGGACACACTTGCCGGTGAGCACCTACAGTTTGTAAAAGTGACCTGTCCGAGTACCGGCAGAAACTACATGCTCTGCGTCCCTCCCCATCTAACATCCTCCCATGAAGCAATCGCCTGGACTTTCGGCAAACGACCGGAAGATTACAATCCCAACGTAGAAACATAATCGAACTTCGAAACTTCATTTTCAGAAGCCCCTATCCACGGTGCAGATGTAAGTCACAGATACATCCGGCAGTGCGGATTAGCTTTGTCACCATTGAATTTTAAAAAAAAATACAAAACTTTTTTGCATGAAAGCCCTGCATTTCAAGCTTATTGGCGCATTGGTGGGCCTCCTGGCAGGCTTTACCTACTATTATTTTGTCGGGTGTACCGGAAGCTGTACCATCTGGTCAAACCCCTACATCTCCTCTGGCTACGGTTCGTTGCTGGGATATCTTGCAGTATCTATGTTTGTAGAATCAAAAAGAGAATCATCAAATAATGAATCATCTCAGCGCTAAAGAGTTTTATGAAAAGATGACCTTAGATAATCATATACTGCTAGATGTGCGAACCCCGGCTGAATACCAACAAGGTCATCTCAAAAATGCAATTCTGGCAGATATAAATACACCAGCTGATTTTATGTCAGTGATCGAAACGTTAGACAAAGACAAACACTACCTGATTTATTGCAGATCTGGAGCCCGTTCGACCAGTGCATGCATGTATATGGAAAAACTGGGATTCAAAAATGTATACAATTTGAGAGGCGGAATTCTGGAATGGACATTTGAAATCGAAAAATGAGTGCGTTTAACGAGCTTATCGCAAGCAAAGAATTGGTGTTGATCGATTTTTTTGCAGAATGGTGTGGACCATGCAAGATGCTGGCACCTGTGTTGAAAGAGCTGGCGTCGCAGATTCCCACCGACAGAGTTAAAATAATAAAGATAGACGTAGATAAAAATCAGGAACTCACATCCAAAATGGGAATTAGAGGTGTACCAACATTAGTCCTCTACAAACACGGTCAACCCATATGGAGACAATCGGGCGTGGTCTCATTAGGTGAACTGAAGCGCCTTATTACAAACCACCTTCATTCGTAAAGGGAAGAGCACCAACAAAAATGCAGGTCATAGTAGTACAGGCATTTTTTTTAAAAAATCATTAAATACGAGCATTCGCAAGATTCAACTTCATAACCAGAATATTGACTACATTTGCAGCCCCTTTTGGGGCTGTATTGTTTGATATAGTTAAAGCATTCACTTCTTGATACCTAATGCCAAAATATTTTCGAGCAGGGGCTCTTATTCGCTTGCAAAAAGCATAGCAGAAGCCTATGGACAGCCACTTGGAAAGGTAATTTTCACGGAGTTTAGCGATGGGGAGTATCAGCCCTCGTTCGAAGAAACGGTGCGTGGAAACAGGGTGTTTTTAATCAGCTCGACTCATCAGCCCAATGACAATCTGATAGAACTCCTGCTTATGATAGATGCTGCCAAAAGAGCCTCTGCAAAACATATCACTGCTGTAATTCCCTACTTTGGCTGGGCAAGACAGGACAGAAAAGACAAACCCCGAGTACCGATCGGAGCCAAATTGATGGCAGACCTCATCACAGCTGCTGGTGCTACCCGAATCATGACCATGGATCTTCATGCAGATCAGATCCAGGGCTTTTTTGAAATTCCTGTGGATCACCTCTATGCCTCCTCCCTTTTTCTGCCTCACATCCAAAGCCTCAACATAGAAAATCTCACAATTGCCTCCCCGGATATGGGGGGTTCTAAGCGTGCAAACACATATGCCAAAGCGCTTGGAGCCGAAGTGGTTATATGCTACAAACAGAGAAAAAAAGCCAATGAAATCGAGAAAATGACGGTCATTGGTGATGTCAAAAATAAAAACGTCCTGCTGGTAGACGATATGGTGGATACTGCAGGTACACTGACTAAAGCGGCCGATATGCTTGTGGAAGAGGGAGCCAAAAGCGTTATGGCTTATTGTACGCACCCATTGCTCAGTGGCAATGCATATGATAAAATTGAACAATCTGCATTAAGTAAATTGATTGTCACCGATACAATTCCCTTAAAAAAATCTTCACCCAAGATTGAGGTAATCTCGATCGCCGAAATGTTTGCATCCGTGATGAAAAAAGTGCACTATCATCAATCCATAAGCGATTCATTTGTCATATAACTAACTTTCAATCATTATTAAACACCGAACACAATGAAGTCAATACAAATCAGCGCAAAAAAAAGAATTGAACTGGGAGGTTCCTCGGCAGCCCGCCTTCGCAAACAAGATAATATACCCTGTGTGATCTATGGAGGAGATGAACCGGTACATTTTTATGCGCATAAAAATGCATTTAGACATCTGGTATACACGCCCGAAGTTAAGATTGCTGAGATCGATATAGAAGGGGAAATATACCGCGCCGTGATGCAGGATATACAGTTTGATCCGGTCAGCGATGCCATCATACATATTGATTTTATTCAATTAGTTCCTGGCAAGCCCGTAACAGTCGAAATGCCGGTTACCCTTACAGGTAATGCACGTGGTGTGCGCGTTGGCGGTAAGCTTAAACTTGTGCTCCGTAAAATCAAAGTAAGAGCGCTCCCTGAAAACCTGCCTGACTCCATTACCCACGACATCACTGAGCTACGTGTGGGTCAGAGTGTTCGGGTCTCTGACCTCTCTACTGGAGGTGCCTACGAAATACTCAATGCCCCTTCGGCTGTGCTCTGCTCGATAAAAACCACCCGTAATGTGGTTAAAGATTCTGAAGAAGAGACCGAATCTGCTGAGGCCACAGCTTAATAAATAAGCTTACACAATTTTTAGTGAAAAAATTCCTCGTAGCCGGACTTGGAAACATAGGGTCGGAATACGAATTCACTCGACACAACATAGGATTTATGGCACTGGACCGATTGGCCAATCGGAACAGTGTCATTTTTTCACTTCAAAGGCACGCCTACACCGGTACTTATTCTCTTAAGGGCAATCACATCATCCTCATAAAGCCCACAACCTACATGAATCTCAGCGGTAAGGCGATTCATTACTGGCTTGATACCGAAAAAATCCCTTTAGAAAATCTGCTTGTCATAACAGACGATATTGCTCTTGATTACGGAGTCTTGAGACTACGCACTAGAGGATCTCATGCAGGCCACAATGGTCTGAGGAACGTCGAAGAATGGCTAAAGACCAATCAATATGCAAGACTCCGGATCGGAATTGGAAACGACTTTCCCAAAGGTCGGCAGGTTGATTATGTGTTAGGTCGCTTTACTTCCCAGGATGAATCCAAATTACCTGAAATACTTGAGCGAGCAGCTGACTGTGCCGAGTCCTTTGTTCTCGCCGGTGCTCATATTACAATGAACAAATACAACTCAGCCGGCTGAAGCATGATTCTGACTTTTGGGTGACTCCCTGTGGATATGTGCCCACCAATACCAAAGCAGCAAGATGATTCCATATATAATACCGGTAAAAAAGTATTTGTGGAAAAAATGCATTCGGCTCGCATAATCCACCGCAATTATTGTCAGAAGAACTAACCTAACCTGATTCAGCAGAAAAATAATAGCCAAACCCATAGGAATAAACCACAGCATCTTACGCCAACTGCCTTGAAATGCCACAATAAACACCAAAAACAAAACTGCCAGTATAAATCCGTTGCATCCTTCAAAAACAGAAATAGCATACTGACCTTTCCAATAAATATCAATGCTCGGATAGCCTTCAGTCGGATACTTTTCGACAGCCAGCCCAAATAATTTCAGCAGCCCATAGGTCACATCCGACGTCCAGACCGTGAGTGGATCTGCCTGAGGATGATATTTTCGGATAAAAAATCCATACAAAATACTCGACAGCGCATACACACCGCCGAAACGAAGCAGGAAATATATAGTGGGCTTAAATTCTTTCATTGTAAAGTCTTTATCCAATTGCGAATCATTTTAAATCCTTCAGTAGTCATGACACTTTCTGGATGAAACTGAACTCCGGTCAAATGTAAGTGATCCGAATACATAGCCATCACGATTTGGTTATCATTTATCGCAATGGTTTCAAATACATCCGGAACCCTCTCCACCGCCCAGGAGTGGTAGAGACCCACACGTGTAGGTGAAGTAATATTTTTGAAAAATGGTGCCTGCTTTAATTGTACTTCCTGAGCGATTCCATGATAAGGTAAGGGAAGCCGACTCAGCACTCCGCCATACGCTTCCGCAAGAGCCTGATGACCAAGACATATACCTAAAATCGGGCGCTTACCCGACCAAAAGTCAATGATTTCTAGTAATATCCCAGCCTCCGAAGGAATACCCGGGCCCGGTGAGAGCACCAATCCATCATATTCGCCGGCTTTGTGCAGTCCAATCTTGTCATTGTAAGCCACATCCACATCTACATCATTCATTTTTAAATAATTCCATAGATTGTAGGTAAATGAATCGTAATTGTCGATCAGTAGAAGCCTCACAAGCGGATATCTTTTGATACCGGCAAAGGTAGGCTACTAAATTCATCGTGTAGATTTGCCATGATGAGTTCCATTGTTTTAAAATCCCTGAACATATTGAATTTCAAAAACTGGGAGGAATGTGCGTTATTGTTTTCTGAGTCGATCAATTGCTTTCTTGGACCAAACGGGGTAGGAAAAACCAACTTGATAGATGCGATCCACTACTTGTGTACCACTAAATCTTTTCTCACACACACCGACGCTCACATGATCCGTCAGGGATCAGACTTTGTCATGATCAAAGGACTCTTTGATAGATCCGGACAAGAGGACGAGATCCTTTTGAGTCTGAAAAAAAATGAAAAAAAAGTCCTTAAGCGCAATGATGTCGAATACACCAAGCTTTCTGATCACATCGGCCTTTTACCCGTGGTGGTTATTTCTCCTATGGATAGCAATCTGATCCATGAGGGCAGCGAAGAACGTCGCAAAGTCACAGACTTGATCCTGTCTTTGGCCGATGGTTTATACCTGCATCATTTGCTGAGGTACAACCGCCTGTTGCAGCAGCGCAATGCATACTTAAAGGAGGCTGTTCCTTCGCGCAAGCTAAGGGCCGATATTCTGGGTCTGTATGATGAGCAGATGGAACCTCTGGCTGCCTACATCCATGAAGCCCGTCAAACATTCTGGGGAAAAACGAAAAAATGGCTCAGCGACTTCTACTACAAAATTGCTGAAACAGATGAACGCGTATCTATCCAATATCAGAGTGACCTCGATCAAGGACCTCTCGGTATGTTGCTTGAGCAGAGCATCCAGCGTGATACAGAAGTATTGTACACATCTAAGGGCATTCACAGAGATGATCTCGAAATGCATCTGAATGGCAATCCTATTAAAAAATTTGGCAGCCAAGGTCAGCAGAAATCTTTTCTTATTGCCATGAAACTTGCCATGTATGCGGTATTAAAAGAAAAGACCGCACTACCGCCTATCCTTCTTTTTGATGATATTTTTGACAAGCTTGACCAGGAGCGCACTAAACACGTAATTCGCCTCGTCAGAGAAATGAAGTTCGGACAAGTTTTTCTCACGGATACCCATCCGGAGCGGAGTATGCAACTTGCAGGTCAATTCGATGTAAACGCATGTTTCTATCATATCCGAGCTGATCAAAAAGTCGAAAAGTTATGATTCGAAAAAATGAACAAACTCTGGCCGAAGTCCTCAAAGTACTGAAAGAGAAATATGGCTGGAAAGAGAAAATGCATGAAGTGGCCGCCAGGAATGCATGGTATGGGCTCCTCGGCCCGGTAGCTGTCAACCATACCCTGAGTATTCATTACAATAAGCAAGTTTTGACCATAAAGCTTAACTCCTCTGTACTCCGCGAAGAACTTTGGATGCACCAGGAGAAACTGCTACATGCGCTCAACGAGGAACTCGATAACACGGAAGTGGAAATCAAAAAAATAATTCTATTGTAATACAATCATGAAAATATTGATAATCAACGGTCCTAACTTAAATCTGCTTGGAACCCGCGAAAAAGATATTTATGGAGTCATCACTTGGGATGAATGCATATCTCAACTCCGGAATCAATATGCAAAAAGTGGTATTCAACTGACTGACTGGCAAAGCAATATTGAAGGAGAGATCATTGACAAGCTGCACGAAGCCGACCATTGGGCCGATGGAATTATCTTAAATGCAGGTGGCTATACACATACTTCCGTCTCTATTGGTGATGCGGTCAAAGCAATATCCACCCCAGTGGTAGAGGTTCATATTTCAAATATTACATCACGTGAATCATTCAGACATTCTTCGTTTATATCTCCGCATGCAGTCGGCGTAATATTTGGTTTTGGCGTGCTTGGTTATTCATTGGGCATTGAATATTTTTTGATGAAAAAAGTAAGAATGAACGTATAATTTTTAAATCTGATTATGGCTATATTATTTATAATTAAATAATTCCAACACATTTTACCTATTTATTTTAACTTAAATTTAATTTACTTAAATGTATCTACATGTTTCTCTTTCCCTAGACGGATATACATTTGTTGGTATAAAGAATTTTTAATTATGAACATAAAATCAGTTTTCTTATTCGCTTTTTCTGCAGCTATTGCATGGTCGTGTGGTAGCAATACCGAAGCAGTTGAGACAAGTGAAGCTCAGGAAGTGCCGGCATACCTCTCCGCTACGAATGCATCCGTTGACCTCAACGCGTCCACGCTCCAATGGAAAGGGTTTAAAACCTACACAAACGACAGCCACACAGGTACCATTGCCATCCAGGAGGGTGAATTCAAACTTGAAGAAGGCAAACTTGTCGGTGGTCGCTTTGTAATTGATATGAATTCAATTGTATGTAAAGATCTGGAAGATGAAACTTACAATGCGAAACTCGTCAATCACCTCAAGAGTGATGACTTCTTTGCCGTTGACTCATTTCCCACAGCCGTATTTGAAATTACAAATGTCGTCGAAGAAGCCAATATGGAAAAAGGTACAACCCACATCATCAGCGGTAACCTTACAATTCGTGGAATCACTAAAAATATTTCATTTCCGGCAAATGTCACAGTTGATAAAAATGGGGTAAGCCTTAGTGCACCTGAATTCGGAATAAATCGTACTCAATTCAACGTAATGTTTAGATCCTCAGGAATCGCCGGTGTATTGAAAGATCAACTTATCGACGATAATCTCCTACTCACAATCAATGTGAATGGTAACATTTAATAATTAAAACTTATTGAAAAAAGGCCACCTTTACAAAGGTGGCTTTTTTTTTTTCATGCATTTGGATGAATACCTCAAACCGCAATACTTCATAATCTTCATAAAAATTCTGGTATGTAAACTATTCTGATTTTTGTGATGGTTGTATTCATCAATGCCAGGACAAATCACACTTCACGCTCAGGAGGTAAAACTGCACAATACGCTGCACAGATAAAAAACAGCCTGTGAAGCTTAAAATCGCAATGTCAAGAAATTATTACTTTGAAGATAGAACAAAAGACCTGATTTTTAGTGAAGACGATGGTAGCACGATAAGAATTATCACTCCGAGCGATACTTATTTTAATAATGTCATTTCTGTGGTTAGAAGCCGTTACATCACACAGATCGATGTATGGAGGTATTGAATTTGAAGTAGAAAATAACAGTCTTAATATCCAAGCATTAATCATAATTTAAGATTCATATATGACTACACTCCAAAACGGCATCAAAGTCTAAATAAGTGGGTACGACATGCTAATTATAGTTGGTATAGCAAATAATAAAATGTATTTTGAAGCATTCTGGTAAATCCTCTATCCTAAATACATTCAGAACCACGAAATTTCATCGATGAATTATTGACCTTTGACTATTTGACACGTCGACGCTCTGTAAATTGTAAAATAAAATTTAAAGACTATTATGGGATATTTTCTAATTTTTGGAAACTCAAAATCATTTTATCTATTTATTTACAACCAATTAGCATCATGGCATAGTATTACTGATTAACAATTAAATTTAACTTCACTCATTAACAATTAAATTTAACTTCACTCATGAAAACCAAGTTTTTCCCTCTTGTTTTATCGTTAGCTCTTTTGGCTGGTTGCACTAAGAAGTCAGACAACGACTCAACCCCAAATCAGGCCATGAATTTTAACTTTAAAACAACGATACCTGGAAGCATACTTTTAAAGGCTGCTCCGGAATATAAAGGAGCTGTAGTCAAGCTATTTACGGCTGATCCTGACTCCGGTGGATCGCTGCTGCAAACCATTCGGTTAGACAATGATGGAAAGTATATATCTTCGATTTCACTTCCGTCCTCTCAGAAAACTGTATTTCTTAAATCATACTTTATCGGACTACCGGGTGATTTAGAAATACCAGTGGTCAACAAAAGCATATCACTTGATTTTTTTTCGGTCAATAAGTCTTCGCCATTTGTAACCTTAAAAAATACTCCTGCACCCATTATACACAACGGCATAGTGTATAAATTTATTGGGAGTTTCTCTGTCAACGGATTACCGAATTACCTGGAACCACAGAGCGATGTATTAAGTGCAGATTTTCTGCAGGCTGTAAATAATGCATTACCTGAAAGAAGACCTGTTCCCCAGTTTAATCCTCATTACATTCAATCTGGTAATCAAACTGATGTACAAATCACTGAATTAGCTGATGTTTATGTAACCGTAGTACATGAAGGTGCTGGATACAAAAATGTTCTGGGATACTATGTATATAACACCAATAATCCTCCTACTTCAGTATCTCAGATTGACACAATTCATATCATGTTTCCCAACTATTCTCTCAATGGAAGTGGCGGGGAGTTGCTCCCAGGTATGAAGGTGAAATTGGGAAGATTCCCGGCGGGAAAGTCTATTGGATGGGTTTTAATACAAAACGCTTTTTCGCAAGGCAATTCTAGCAGACCTGCCACAATTATCCCCTCAAACACCAATTTCTTTTCCAAACCGAATTTCAATCCAGAACCTAACCCCGACCTCAAACCTCATATGGTAATGCTCAACTTTGCCCAGTTTCAAAGATTTGTAATCGGTTTTGAGGATATACGTCGGGATGCTTCAGGTTGTGATAATGATTTTAATGATGCTATTTATTACATATCATCAAACCCTGTGACAGCCATCAGTCAGGCCAATGTTCCTGTGCCAGGCCCTGCTCCTGCCGATTCAGATGGAGATGGAATCGTGGACATCCTGGATGAATATCCAAATGATCCAGCAAGGGCTTTTAATCATTACCAACCTTTT
>CALFUW010000034.1 GCA_937929815.1 uncultured Flavobacteriales bacterium
CCACTCGAACCTACAGTTACGGTGCCTGAGAGGGTTCCCACAATGTTGTAGCTATTAATTGTACCACCAATAGGAAATGCATCCGTCTGCAAGTTAACAGAAGTTTGAGGATTTGCAAAAGTTCCGCTGTTGATACCTACGTTGATGGCCGGAGACTCATCCTGTGCTACCACAAAGTACTGAATCTCGTCACCTACAGAGACGCTTCCTCCGTTGATGATTGAATAGTCAATCGTGAAGTCGAAGGGCGAACCCGTGCTGCTGGTTTCCACATATTTCCAGCCGTTGTCCGATGCGGTGTTGCCTGCAAACGTATTGACGTCTGTGGACTTCTTGTAGTACAGCCTTGGTTTGTTGGTGGTGGTATTGACTCCGCTGGCGTCGGTGATGGTGGCAAAGCCGGTCAGCACGCGATTCGGGGCTACAATGCCGTTTCCAAGAGGGGTGTAGGTGATGGACGGAGGTGTCAGGTCTATACCGATTCCGTAAAACTCATCGGCTCCTACATCCGGAGTGGTTGCATCTCTGGGATCTCCCTCAAAGTCGGTGGTGATAGCCACAGGCACTGTGATGGGTATGCCGCCGGACTCGATTTGAGTAGCGGTAGTCGTGCTGATCTTCAGGTCATAGGGAGGTGTCGTCACGTTGATAAAAGGTGGATTCTCAGTAAATGAGCTGGCATCTCTCGGTGCCACTCTTGTTCTATAAGCAGCTATGGTTTGATCGGAGTTGGTGCCGTCGTAAAAGATGAGGTTATCCGGTCCCGGAGTGCCGGCGTAAAACAGGTTGTTGTTCGACGAATTGTCATAATTATTTAACGCTATTCCTGATCGCATATAGGCGACCGCCTTTCCCGTGCCTTTGGGTGATGTTGCATTTACCAAGATATTGTTGCGCATTACCAGATTCGCAGTGGTTGCAGTTGCATTAGCTGTGTGAAAGATACAAGCAGAGCCAAAGTCGGTTCCACCTGAAGTGCCATCCAGGTAAACGGTATTATAGTAAACATAGACGTTGGTAGTGACAACTGCAGTGGTAATGTTTATACCTCGTACGGCTGGCGCCGTTGCTGTGTTTGTACTGGCGTTCGGGGCTTTGATCTCGCTGATGTAGTTGTTGTAGATGTTGGCGAAACCACTTGTTCCCAAACTCCCCTGAAGGATACCTGAAACAGTAGGATTGGTTGCATTGGTGCTCTGTATGTTGTAGATGCGGTTGTTAAATACGCTGGGGGAGCTACTTAAATTGATAATTCCTGCTATTGTTGTTCCTGCGCCTGTGATGTTATAAACCGTATTGCCGGACATCGTACGGGTGCCGGTAGTAGTAAAGTGATATATCCCATATACAGTACCTGTACCATTGTGGGTCAGGTTATATACATTGTTGTTGTTAACCGTTTCATTGGTTGGGCTGCCTATGTTATATATACCATAAAGAGGACCGGTACCAAGTGTTTTAACACATTGCAGATTGTACACGTTGTTGTTATTGACCGTAATAGTTCCTGCAGAGGTTTGTATTCCATACATAGTACTGCTTGAACCAGTACCACTGATGGACAGGTCGTTGACGGTATTGTTATTGACATTGATTGTCATCCCTGTTGTACCGGAAAGCACATAAATACCAATGGTGGTACCGCCTGTAGTACCCGTGCGGCTGATGTTGGATACGGTATTTCCCGTAATATTAAACGTGGAGGCCGCATTAGACCCTGAAGTGAATATAGGATATACGGTACCGCTACCCGTTAAAGTCGGGGCACTGTAGGACATATTGGAAACCGTGTTGTTCTGAATATTGAGTGTGGAGGGGGTGGCGTTCCAATTGTATATTCCAAAGAAGGTACCTGATGTGGCCGTCAGATATTCACCCGTGATGGTGTTGTTATTAATATTAACGGTATTTAAAGCAGGTGTAATACCTATGCCATTTACAATGGCTTGAACTAAATAGGTGTTTCCTCCACCTTTGATGGTAACGTTGTTGTTGTTGATGGTCGCATTGGCGCTGGTGCCGGATTCGGCATATATTCCTCTCAATTCATGGGGATGATTTACCCCTGAACCATCGTTGTTATTTAATGTGTTGTAAGAGATATTGATGCTCCATTGGTTGACGACACGGATGCCAGCTGAAGGGCTGGCTGCTGAGGGAGCACCGCCGTAGTTCTTGATGGTGTTTCCGTGGGAGGCTGTCGTACCTCCGATTTCGTTGCCAAGGTCTCCAAGAAATGTGTTTGGATCCGGAGATGGTCCGACCCCTGCAGTAGCCGCAAATCCATTGATCACAATACCGTAGTTACAATTTTGAATAGTATTGCTTCTGAAAGTATTAAAGGAATTAGAACCCGCCGAAGAGGTTGGGGTAAGAGCCATGGTCTGTGCAGCAATGGTTGAATTCACTACATTGATAGCTTTCGAACCTTCTACGGAAGGACCGCCACCGGCAGCGTTGTTGACTCTTTTTAATGTTATGGTGCAATTCTTAATCGTAACATACTGGCAGCCATCTGAAGCAGAGGCTTTAAACAAACCGTATCCCCATTCCATCGTAGCCGGATTTGTCGTGTTGGGGTCAATCAGGTCTATGCCATCGATCGTCACATAATCTGAACCTACCAGAGCAAATATACCATCCTGCGAGGCAGAACTTGGTGTTTGCGTTCCAGTGTAGGCGGTGATTAAGGGATTGGCTCCTGTACCGCTCTTCTGAAAAACGATGGGGTTGGCAGCAGTACCGGTAGCTGTGAGCACGATGGTGGCGCTGATGGTCTCCGTGTGACCGGCGGCTACATTGAAGGTGACCCCACCGGCGCCGACGCCTTTGGCGTTCACATCGGCCACCGCTGCCGCGATGGTGGCATAGTCACCGGGTATGGTCTTGATGCCCGTAAGGGGCTGAGAATAGCCGTATCCTAAAAACAACAGGATCACAGCCAATGTGTACACTTTTTTCATGTGGGAATTATTTGGGTACAATGTTACGGAAAGAAGTACATCACAACGTAAGGACTTTTGTTAAAATTTGATTTTTTCTTTACGAAACCGACAAAGAGGCAACTTTTTTCTTTTTTATAACATGTTAATATTAAGTACTTTTCGTCGTTTTTAAATTTTTTTTGTTTATATTTTATAATATATTCCTTATTAATTTTTTAAGATTACCGGAATGTTATGTTCATTTGATACTTTTAATTTATTGATTTGATTAATATTTATTATATTTTGTTATATAAATACTTACAAAAAATAAAATATAGATTCATTAAAGTAAGTTTGAGAACAAGGCAGAGCAGGCAACGTTTTAAAAGATAAAAACATACGAGAGATGTTTTCACTGTTTAAAAAGAAAAACCCGGTAGCAAACCTTCAGAAAAAGTACGAAAAACTTCTGGCCGAGGCCTACAGGTTGTCCCATACCGATCGGAAAAAATCCGATCTGCTCACAGCCGAGGCCAATGAGGTTTTGAAAGAGATTGAGCGACTGAGGAAAAACGAACCATAAAAAGTACTTTGCCCTGACGCACATCCAGGAAAAAATTCTTTGAGCCAGAAGTCAAAGGAGGTTATCCGATTGTTTAGAGGATGTCCGCCATTGGCATTTGCAGGTATTCGGACGAATCAGAGGTTAGCTTGACCCGTTGTATCGTGATTTCCGGCTTCTTTTCGCAGTTGCTGTATTCTTTTGATGGCCTGCTGTTCGCGTTCGTTGTTGCCCGGATGATAGAATGTCTTGCCGATCAGCGAATCCGGCAGACAGTGCTGATCTGTAATATTTCCTTCAAAATGGTGTGCATATTTATAGTCCTGTCCGTATCCAAGGTCTTTCATCAGAGGGGTCGGAGCATTTCGGAGGTGTAGAGGCACGGGCAGCTGGCCACTGCGCGCCACCTCGGCGAGGGCATTGTCAATGGCCGTGTAGGCGGTGTTGCTCTTGGGAGACTGAGCTAAGTAAATGGTACATACCGACAAAGGAATACGGGCTTCCGGCATTCCGATTTTGTGTACACTGTCGAAGGTAGAATTGGCCAGCACAAGACCGGTAGGGTTAGCCAGGCCTACATCTTCGGCAGCAAGTATGATCAGTCTGCGGGCGATGAAGATCGGATCTTCGCCGGCATCGAGCATCCGGGCCAGGTAGTACACTGCGGCATCTGCATCGCTGTTTCGCACGCTTTTGATAAAGGCTGAAATCAGATTGTAATGTTCTTCGCCCGTCTTGTCGTGATAAGGTGTTTTGCGCTGAAGGATCTGAAGACATCGCTCCGGAGTGATGACTTCGCCTTCGCCGGCATTGAGGGCGATGATTTCAACGAGGTTGAGCAACTTTCGGCCATCACCACAGGCCATTTGAATAAGCACCTCTCTTTCCGGAATTTTTAGGTTCAGAGGTCTGATCAATGTATCCGACCCGAGTGCACGGTCAACCAGTCGCGACAAATCATCGGGACTCAATGCATTGAGCACATAAACGTGCATACGGGAAAGCAAAGCTTTGTTGATTTCAAAGGAAGGATTTTCGGTCGTTGCCCCGATGAGGATGATCTGACCGCGCTCTACTGCCTGCAACAATCCATCCTGCTGGGTTTTGTTAAATCTGTGGATTTCATCAATGAATAGGACAGGAGTCCCTTTGGAAAAGAGATTGCGCTCCGGTGAGGCCTTTTCGAGAATGTCCCGCACATCGCGCACTCCAGCCGATACTGCCGAAAGGGTAAAAAATGTACGTTGACACGAATGGGCAATGATTTCGGCCAATGTCGTTTTTCCGGTGCCTGGCGGACCCCAAAGGATCATGGAGACGGGCTGCCGCGACCGGATCATGACCTCAATGGGCTTGCCATAACCTGTAAGGTGCTCCTGTCCTATACATTCAGCGAGATTTTTTGGGCGGAGACGTTCAGCTAAGGGCGGGTGATTCATGATTCGGACGTGGCTTTTTCGAAGGTCAGGGTAAAGGTAGTACCCTGGCCGGGTTTTGAGCGGAGTTCGATCGTGCCATTCATTGCATCGACCAGCTCTTTGATCAGCACCCTGCCGATGCCTGTACCTTTTTCGCCGGCCGTGCCTGTGCTCACCACGTCAGCACCGTCTTTGAGAAAGAAGGAATTCACCTGTTCATCACTCATTCCGACTCCGGTATCCGAAACTTCAATTTCAACCCTACCTCCGGCGGACTCACGTACTTGCACCGATACCTTGCCACCCTGAGGGGTGAACTTGATGGAGTTGACCAGCAGATTCCGGAGAACCACCTCCAAATAAAATTCATCGGCTACAATCAATGCGCCTGTTTCGAAATCAAAATCCAATACTATGGATTTGATGTCGGCTTGCAGTTTGATCTGTTCTTCCACCTTGCGGAGCACCTGACCGACACTGACTTTACGCCTTACTGGTCGCAGGTCAGAAGTATTTATTTGTGCAAAGATGAGCAGATTCTGCAGGATTGATGCTGTCTTCCGGGCAGACGATTGCAGGAGCTGAAGCACCGATCGGTCGTAAGCCTTTGGGTCGTCTTTATACACATCCAGCAGGCCGGTCACATTGGATAGACTTCCCTTAAGGTCATGCCCTACGATGGTCAGAAGTTTATTCAGATATTCATTTTTCGCCTTGAGCTCAGCAGCGGTCTTTGTAAGAGCTGCATTGGCCTCCCTGAGATTTTTTGTTTGTTTTTCGACTTCTTCTTTGAGCAGAAGGTTTTGTTGGCGGATGATATTTTCTTTTTCTACGGATTCCCTGAGGAGGGATTCTTTCAATCGCTGGCGTTCGCGCAGGCCTTCATTTACTCGGTCTGCTACCGCGATGGAGAGCACCGTAATGTCAAATGCTGATCCAATCTGTGAGGCGTGAATGAGCAATGGCTCGTTTGGCAGAACATTCATCCGTGATAGAATGGAGACAATCACGCCCACCAACAGGAATGAAAACGCAACTACATAGTAAAATGCCGGCCTGTACCCTCTGATCATCAGCGCTACGCCGGCAATCAGCATCAGTAGGCAACCGATGGAGCCCACCAATTGTACGACGGTATTGGCCAGCATTTTTTGACCGACAAAGGGAAGAATAAACACCGGTACATTGACCCAAAACACACCCCACAGCACAACTGTCCAAAACTTTGAGAACGTTTCAGGTCTTAAAAATTTGATAGAGAAAAGGGTGGTAAAAATACCCAAGCCAAAGATCACCGGCTCATAGGTATTAATCGAGGGAATTCCCGGCCACAGGTATTGGAATGTGTAACCGTTTAGATGCAAGGTAATCAGTGCCGTAGCAAGGGTATGAAAGATATACCAGTAGTATATGGAATCTCGGATCGTCAAGTAGAGAAACAAATTGTAAAAAACAATGAGCATCACAAAACCAATGTAGATTCCCTGTAGAATGGATTCGATGGTATTCTGCGAGTTGAGGCTTCTCCAGGAATACATCGTCAGAGGAAACTGAATGTTGTAAAAACTTTTCACCCGTATAAAAACCTGATACTGACCCGGAGGAATGATGAATTTGAAGTAATTTCCGTTAATTTCACGGTGTTGAAAGGGGTACGAGGAACCGGTGAAGTATTCTTTGACCACAACACCGTTGCGCAACAGGTAAAATTCTATAGAATCAATGATCGGATATCCCAACTCAAGAATTACTTCCTGATAGGAAAGATTGCTGATGTCTGCACACAGCCATACCGGATTGAGATTTGTGCCGAGATGAAAATTGTCTTTGTTCCAGGGCACAAAAGAATCAATATATTGCGTTACATTTCTTACCGAAACTATATTGCTGCTATCGATATAATATTTGAAATAGGTTGAAACCGATCTGCCGCTTTTGAGATCCTGGTCAGAGGTGATATTAATAATCCTAAGCGCGCTGACCTGTGTGAGAAAGAGAACATTTAAATAAACAATAAGCGTAAGACGTTTCAATGCCATACGTTGGCTATGGTATCAATCGACGTAAAAGTAAAACTATATTTGTAATACAAAACTGTTTTTTAAACAAAATGAAACTTTTGTACTTTATAGTTATGATTGGTATGATGACATCAGCGGCAAGATGTCAAAATACTTCCTCAAAAGCAGCTTCTACCAAGAAAAAAATACCGTTTGAAATGAACCTGAGCGAAGAAGAATGGAAAAAAAGACTTACTCCGGAGGAGTTTTATGTCCTTCGGCAGAAAGGTACTGAGAGGCCATTTACAGGCAAATTTTATAAGCACTTCGATGAAGGAACCTATGTGTGCAAAGGGTGCGGCAACGAGCTTTTTGATTCGGAGAGCAAGTTTGACAGCCACTGCGGATGGCCAAGTTATGACCGAACCCTCAGCCCCGGCAGCATTGTGGAGAAACCTGACTATTCGTACGGAATGATACGCACAGAGGTGCTGTGCTCCAGGTGTGGAGGGCATCTGGGGCATGTGTTTGACGACGGTCCGACTTCCACAGGTCTGAGATACTGTATCAACTCTGTAGCCATTGATTTTAAAAAAAAAGATAAGTAGCTATACTCTTGAAATTCAGCAGTAGTTCACCTGTTTTTTTAATTCCTAAGTTTGAATCATCAACAGCAATTCAACCGGCAATCCGATCCGATTTCTGGATACTACCTGCGATTGTAACGATGACAATACTTGTGGTCTATTGGCTGGATGAATATTTCTATCTTGATCTATATCGGTTTGGTCTCTTGCCCAGGTCGATTCACGGTCTTACAGGTATTCTCACTACCCCCTTTATCCACAGCAGCCTTTCTCACCTGTTTAACAATTTAGTGCCGCTCACAATTCTGCTGATTGCTATTGGGTACTTTTATTCAGATATAGCTTACAAAATTTTCTTATCAGGATATCTGCTCACCGGATTTCTGGTGTGGATGGTCGCACGTGAAAGCTATCACGTAGGCGCCAGCGGACAGGTGTATGCTTTTGCAGCATTTGTATTTTTCAGTGGTATTTTGAGAGGCAAGGTTCATCTGCTGGCCATTTCGCTGCTGGTGGCATTTTTATACGGGGGCTTGTTTTGGGGGATTTTTCCCTTTCATTCCCATATTTCATGGGAATCACACCTGGCCGGAGGCATCACAGGATTTGTTACAGCATTGTATTTTCGCCATCATGAACCCTATTATTCTTCGCCCTTTGATGAGAATCTACAAAAAAAGGATTCATTCATCCACCTTTATCCAAAAAGTCCGGCCGGGTACGAAACAAGCGTTTCGGATGCCCGATACAAAATTATCTGTTACCAATCATCAGAGGCAGGCAAGTAGGCTCATCGCTTCATTCGTCTTAACGTTTTTTGGCTTTGCCTCCGCTGGTCAAAATCTGCTTTATGTAAAGCATCCGGAAAAATCCCCCCAACTTCGGATAAAACCAGGCATGGAAATCACTGCCATTCAATATCGCGACAGCACAAAAATCCGTGGATTGGTCGGGAAGATATCACAAGAATCCATAGAGATCAACCACTATCAAATACCCTATCAATGGATAGATGAAATTCAACATCAAAATCAACTGGTATTCATCCTCGGAAGCGCTTTTTTGTATGCCGGAATGTTTGCCATTCTGATTCCTCCCATCAACAATTCGATCAACCGTATGCCTGCATGGGACCGGGATTACCTGTTGACAGGTGCCATACTGATTCCTACTGGATTTGCAATCCGAAAGCTTTCGGTAAAAAAATTTAAAAAACGAAAAGGATACTACTGGCAATACTACGATTTGGAGTGAAGTATTTCAGAGTTTTTACAGGTGGTACAATTAGAATCTTGCTCCTTGTGTCGGCAGGGCTGCTGGGAAGCTGCTCCACTACCCGATTTGTTCCTGATGATCAAGTCCTACTAAAAAAAAATACCATACGAATCCAAGGCAATGGGGTAGATGCCGGCCAATTGGAGCCCATCATCAAACAACAGCCAAACACGCGCCTGCTCTTTTTGCCTGTCTCTCTCTATGTGTACAATTGGGGAGGGATTTTTAAAAAAATTGGTGAACCTCCTGTCATCTACAACGAATCTGAAGCCTTCCGGACCCGTCAGCAGATGCAGCTTTTTCTGCTCAACATGGGATACTTCTCCGCAGAAGTCAAAAACGATGTCATCCGCAAGTCAAAGCGGAGAAATAAAGTAGAGGTGATATACAATGTACAATTAAATGAGCCTTTTACCATTTACCAGTTTGAAATAAACAATTCCTCTTCTGTCGTAGATTCGATGTTTGCCAATATTGTAGGCATCCCGTCTCTAAAACCCGGCATGAGACTGGATTTCAATGAATTGGATCGGGAGCGGGAGCGCATTGCCCAGGATTTCCGGAACAACGGATTTTTTGATTTTACCAAAGACCTTATTACGTATGACATTGATACCATCAATGCCCCCCCAAGGCAAGCCCTTCTGAGAATGAACATTCTGCCAAAGGCAATAAGGGACGGCGATTCCATTCGATTTGTCAGTGTGTATCCATACAAAATTCAATCTGTAAATATTCATCTGCTTCCCAGAAGAGCTGAACTTCGCACATCACCCCGTGAGATCAATCACATGGGTTATACACTCTTTATGTATCAGGAAGATATCTATCATCCTCGAGTATTTACGGATGTGATTGATTTTCAGCCTGGTTCATATTATTCGGAATACAAGGTCAGGGAATCTTTCCGCCACATCAACAATCTGCGACTCTTTACGGGTACGGAAATTCAATTCAGACCTGTTGATCCTGCAAGCGACCTGCTAATCGCCGACATCCGGTTATCCCCCGAAAGCAGGCAAGGTTTGAGCTTAAGCACAGAAGGAAGCATCTCATCAGGTCAGCGCGGCATCAGTGGTAGTGTAAGCTGGCTAAACCGAAACACCTTTGGCAAGGGAGAAATTTTTTCACTCTCCCTCACGGGACTGCTGGAAGTGCAGCTGTCGCAGGGTCAAACCGGTGGTTTCAATACGCTGGAAATCGGGGCCGAAGCGGCCATTTCCTTTCCCAGATTTCTCCTTCCGTTTAACACCGAGGGAATGCTGCCCAAACGCATGGAACCCCGCAGCAAACTCTCTACAGGTATCATTCGGCAGCAGCGTTTTCAGTTTGACAGGGTGGTGTACCGTGCCGGTCTCAACTATCAATGGCGTGAATCCGCACAAAAAAGTCATCAAATTGACCTTCTGGAACTCAATTATATCCGGCTTTTTAAAATTGACCCTGATTTTGAACAGAGCGCCATCTTACTCTTTGGTTTCAGGGACAACTTTATCGCAGCCTCCCGCTACACATACACCTTCAATACCCAAAAACCATCTTTTCAACCAAAAGCCTTCTTTATTAAAGGTATGGTCGAACTTGCCGGCACAGGCATTATGCCCTTAATCGATTACCTGTTTGGCCTTCCGACTGATGAATACGATGTCAGTAAACTCTTTGGGGTGGCCTATGCACAGTATGTAAAGCTGGAAGCAGATCTCCGGCGGTATTACTATTTTGACCGAAACAACAGTCTGGCCATCCGGCTTTTTGCAGGATATACCCGTCCGTATGGAAATTCGTTTGATACGGCTTACGCTTTCCAGGCACCTTTTGAGAAGAGATACTTCATCGGAGGAGCCAATGACCTCAGAGCCTTCCGAGCATTTTCGATCGGACCGGGAACAGCTCCGGCCACGCTTCCCATCAATACGGCTCCGATTAAGTTGCTCACCTCAGTAGAGTATAGATTTACCGTTTACAAGGCTTTTAAATCCGCCTTGTTTATTGATGCGGGAAATATCTTCTATGAAAATCTTCCTATTAAAGGAACAGAAAAAATGGTCAAGGATTTTTATCCGGAGCAGATTCTCACACCGGAAAATTTTTTGCGGTCTATGGCGCTAGGCACAGGGGTCGGGCTTAGGTACGACTTCGATTTCTTCATCATCCGACTTGACATTGGCATCCCCATTCACAACCCTGCCTTTGAGCCAGGCAACCGCTGGATATCTCCTACCACGGTGAAATATTGGGTGTTTCAACCTGGTTTGGGGTTCCCGTTTTAATTTCAATTTCAAATGAAAAAATTTTTTCGACTGATCCTCAAGTATATCCCAAGACCATGGCTCATAAGGGGCAGTTATCTGGCCAAAGATTTACTGGCGGTATTCATGTATGGCAATAGGTATGAAGATCCTATCGACGGCCGTACCTACCGAAGCCTTCTCCCCTATGGCTATGGTGACCGTCAGCGTCCTAATGTGCTCGCCCCTGCGTCGCTGAGCCTTGAGCGTCACAGGCTGATGTGGATTTATCTGAAAAACCATTCCGACTTCTTCTCCGCCCGCCTGAAGGTACTTCATATCGCCCCGGAGCAGTGTTTCTATGGGATTTTTCGCAAGATGAAAAACCTCGATTACGCTACTGCAGACCTCGAGTCACCTTTGGCGGATATGCACTTTGACTTGCACGATATCCCACTGCCCGATAGCACTTATGACGTCGTATTTTGTAACCACGTCCTAGAACATGTAACCGACGATCTGAGGTGTATGAGCGAAATTCTGCGCATCCTCAAACCGGGAGGCTGGGCGATTATGCAGGTGCCTCTGGACACAAACCGGGCCAGGACCTTTGCCGACCCGACGATCACCGACCGGGGGGAGCGAGAGCGAATTTTTGGTCAATACGACCATGTCCGGGTGTACGGCACGGATTACCCCGATCGATTAAAACAAGCAGGTTTTTGTGTAGAGTGTTTTGACATAAAAAGCCATCTGCCGGCAGAGATGATCGACCGATACCGAATCCAGCCTTCCGAACTTCTGTACATCTCCAAAAAGCCTCAATAATAAAATCTGCAACCATAAAAGTTGAATATTTTTGCTTCACAAATTGATCTGATATTAGCCTTCCCTTTTATGAAATTAGAGGACGAAATCAAACAAAAAATCTTTGCTAATGAATATTCTAAGACGGCAATAAATATTTTGTACACCTACAGTTATATATATGTAAATATTCAAAGATTTCTGAAGAAATACGGATTGACCCCTGAGCAATATAATGTGCTAAGAATTTTGCGCGGTCAGTACCCCGAGCCCTGCTCTATCAATACCATCCAGGAGCGCATGCTCAATAAGACCTCCAATGCCTCCCGGCTGGTTGACAAGCTTGTAGCTAAAAATCTGGTAGAACGCCAGCAAAATGCAGCCGACCGGCGGCATGTAGATGTCATTATTTCCAAACCCGGATTTCAGCTCCTCGCCAACCTTGACAAACCTATAAGTGAACTTCACAGGCACATCATCAATCTTAGTGAATCCGAAGCGCGGTTTCTCAATCAATTGCTCGATAAGCTGAGAGGCGGGTAGTACTTCGTACATTTATCCCGACTCCGAGCGAATGCATTTTGATGAAGAAGACCCTGATTTCTCTTTACTACCTGCTGCTTCTAAATGCAGCCGCCCAAACGACACAGATCGCAGGATCGATTCGAGGATTTGAGGGCCGGCATATCCTGCTGCTGGGATACAATGGTGTAGAAGAATTTCCCGTAGACTCGGCCCTGGTGCCATCGCCCGGGATCGATTTTTCCCTGCGCGTGACCCTTCCCTACAGCGGCTTGTACAAGCTCCTGGTCGAAAAGGGAAATAACCGTCTCCCCGACAAATACATAGACCTCCTGCTCCGGCCGGGCAGCGACGTCCGCTTTACCACAGAGTATCCATACATCTCAGACTCGCTGAAAATCACAAAGGGAGACGAACAGAGCTACTTCACACGCTTCACACAGAACTACAATAAAACCCTTTTCAAAATCTATCTTCTGGAAGACCTGCTCTCAAAATATCCACCGGATGATCCCTTCCACGGAGATATTACTAAAAACAAGAAACGCCTGCTGGCGGACAAGGAGGCGCTGTTTGCCCGCTTTAGAGATTCCCGATACCCACTGGCCAATCGGTACATTGATATGCTGCGGCAATGGGATATGCGAACGGATTATTTTTCAGATTCTTTTTACAAGGGAATTGACGTATCAGACACTCTTTGGATAAGGAATACCCTACTCCACCAAAAGATTGGCCAGTATTACAGCTACCTGATGGGTCAGAAAAAAAACGAGGACTTTCTGCAAGCCAACAAATTCTTTATTGACGCCATTTTGGATCCGATTCAATCCAATCCGCCTCTTTGGAACAACATTTTTACCTATCTCGTCCAATCCTACAAAACCATGAATTATCCCGATGCCCTGGAATATCTAAGCTCTAAGTACCTCACCAGTGAGGTGTGTACTGACCCGTCTCAAAGACGAGCGATCGACGAAATTCTTCAAAGCCTCCATGCGATCAAAGCAGGCGATGCCCTGCCGCCCGTCGTGTTGAAGAGGAATGATGAGAGTGATTTCACCTTTCCCTCTGACCTGAGTGCGAGTCAGGCTGGCCTTCTCATCCTTTGGAGTGGCAGATGCAACCACTGTCGCGAAAGCATGCCCTATTGGAAAGATTTATATCACACCTACGGACCAAAAGGCCTTCACATCACCGCCTTACACATCGAGTCTGATATAACCACCTGGAAAGCCTCAGCAGAATCCTTGCCTCCCGAATGGACTCATCTTCACGACCCCAACGGCTGGAACGGATATGCCAAAACGCTCCATCTGCTCGGCACACCCGGGTATGTCCTCTACGACCGTGATTACAAACTCCTACTGAAATCGCACGACCTGACAGAGGTCCGCAATCGACTAAAAAACATGTTTTGATTATGGAAAAAATCCAAAATTATATCGGTGGTACACTCCAGCCTCCTGAAAGCGGACGATATCTCGAAAATATCGAGCCGGCTACTGGTAGGCCGTACTGCCTAATCCCCGACAGCGACAGCCAAGATGTAGAACAGGCTGTCCGTGCGGCTAAGCAGGCGTTTCCGACCTGGTCAAAAATGCCGGCAGCCGAGCGCAGCCGGATTCTTCTAAACATATCCGCACGTATTGCAGACCACCTCCAAGATCTTGCGCATGCAGAAAGCCGCGACAATGGAAAACCCCTTAAGCTGGCACAAACAGTAGATATTCCTCGTGCACGGGACAATTTTGCCTTCTTTGCCACAGCTATTCTTCATACAGCTTCAGACACCCACGATATGGGAGAAACAGGATTTAACTACACCCTTCGCCAACCGGTGGGAGTGGCCGGGTGCATCAGCCCCTGGAATCTGCCTCTCTATCTCTTCACCTGGAAGGTTGCTCCTGCCCTCGCTGCCGGATGCACAGTGGTGTCCAAGCCCAGCGAAGTGACGCCATACACCGCATATATGCTCAGTAAGCTGTGCATAGAGGCAGGTTTACCTGCCGGGGTGCTAAACATTGTGCATGGATACGGTCAAAAGGCCGGAAGAGCCATTGCCGAACATCCTGAAATAAAGGCGATCTCCTTCACCGGTGGCACAGCTACCGGAAAACAAATTGCTCAGGCAGCTGCACCCTATCTGAAAAAACTCTCCCTTGAGCTGGGCGGTAAAAATGCTACCATCATTATGGAAGATTGTAACTACTCCAAAGCACTGAGTACTGCAGTGAGAGCATCCTTCAGCAATCAGGGTCAAATCTGCCTGTGCGGCTCGCGAATCCTCATACAGCGATCAATATATGACAGGTTTAAAGAAGACTTTGTAAAAAAAGTAAAAACCCTTAAAGTAGGCTCACCATACGAGGAAGACACTCAAATAGGCGCTTTGGTATCAGAACAGCATATGCAAAAAGTCCTCAGCTACATTGAACTTGCTAAGAAAGAAGGCGGAAAAATATCGGCAGGAGGAAAACCCGCAGATATGCCTTACCCATTTGACAAAGGATACTATCTTGAACCAACTGTCATTGACGGACTTCCACAAAACTGTCGCACAAACACCGAAGAAATTTTCGGCCCCGTGGTGACGCTGCAGCCTTTTGACACCATGGATGAGGCTGTTCAGCTGGCCAACGCTACTGAATATGGGCTGGCTTGCAGTATTTTTACTACCAATCTAAATTCGGCCCACCAGATGGCAAAAGCAATCGATGCAGGGATAATTTGGATCAATACCTGGCTGCTCCGCGACCTGAGAACCCCCTTCGGAGGCATGAAATCAAGCGGGCTGGGACGGGAGGGTGGTCGCTACGCCCTCGAATTCTTTACGGAACCTAAAAACATATGCGTAGCCATTTGAAGGTCATATTTCATTCAGAAATTCGTTCAATAAATTTGTTGATTAATTTATAAAACCGTGGATAAACTTAATCTGAAACCCATAGACGTCATTTACGACATAAGTCTTGAAGAGTTTCATGAAAAATACCTTTTGACAGGAAAACCCGTAATCCTTAAAAATTATACCAAAAACTGGAAAGCCATAGATCGTTGGAATTATTCCTATCTCAGAGAAAAAGCCGGTAACATAAAGGTAAAACTATACGGCAAGTGGTTGGAAAACAATCCCACAGCCATCGAGATGCCCCCGGTCAAAGAAGTTCTTTTTGGGGAATATCTTGATATGCTGGAGCAAGGGGTACAAAGCGATCTGAGAATTTTTTTGTTCAACATATTTAAGCACGTGCCCGAGCTACTTGAGGATTTTGAGTTTACTCCCGTCACTACCAACTATCTGAAGGATTTTCCATACATGTTTTTTGGATGCACCGGATCAGATGTACGGTTGCACTACGACATTGATCTCTCTAATGTATTTATCACCCAGTTTTGTGGGACAAAGCGGATTGTACTTTTTGAACAAAGTCAGTCAAAATATCTGTACAAACTGCCCTTTACTACGCATAGCGCTGCAGATCTGATGAATGTAGACTTCAACAAATATCCGGCGCTCAAATATGCTGAAGGCTACGAATGTGTCATCAATCACGGGGATACACTTTTTATGCCCGGAGGTATCTGGCATTACATTCAGTATGTGGACGGTAGCTTTTCGCTCAGTCTCCGATCCCTGTCTCCCACAATACCCGGGAAAATACAGGGAGCATACAATGTTTTTGTGATTCGGAAATTAGACGAACTGCTCAACAAATACTATAAAAATTCGTGGAGCGATTTTAAGCTGAAGCGCGCCATTCAAAAAGCCAATGAAATCGTTCGCGAAACCGAGCGCGAGCGAAAACAAATCTAAAAATTTGGTATCATCTGAATCCCACAAATCAATTAAGATTTATTAAATTCTATTCTTCAAGTTTTATAAAAAATTTGGATTTAGAAAAGCAAACCTTATGCATGCATATCATTTTGTATATATTTTTGATTATCCTACATCTACTGTATTTGTGTTTATAAAGAGGAATTAGCCATTAACGCAACAATGATCAATGAAACCTGAAGAAACCATCGACTTTCAGATAAAGTTTGCCTGGCAGTACATCAGCAGATTTTATAATGAAATTGCAGCAAAATACAACAGCACATGGGCTAGCGGGAATGTGCTTCTCAATATTGATCTTCAAGAAGGCACACCAGCTACTGCTTTAGGCCCGAAGATGGGAATGGAAGCCACAAGCCTCAGCCGTATATTGAAAAATCTTGAAACAAAAGGCCTTATCACACGAGAACCACATCCCACGGACCGACGGGTGGTAATCATTAAACTGACAGCAGAGGGTATTGAAAAAAGGGACGAAGCCCGACAAGCTGTCAGAGCATTTAACCATCACATAATGAACAAACTCACTCCTGAGCAACTATCATCCTTTTTTGAAGTGATCAAAACCATTGTTCGTGAAATTGAAAGCAAAAACATAAAGATATATGCCGGAAAGGTCAATTCATGACTCAGCAATTCTCAGCGCATCCGAGGGGTATTCATCATTAAAAAAAAGCATAGAATCAGGTATATATAGCGAAGTCTTTCTGCTTATGGATTCGAATACACTGGAATTTTGCAGAGACGATTTTTTTTACAAACTCAATTCGGAATATTCGATACAAGAGATTGAAGTAGAACCCGGCGAACCATGTAAAGACATCGAAGTAGTAAAACAATTATGGAGCGAATTGGCTGAAAATAATGCTGACCGCCATTCACTTCTTATCAATCTCGGCGGAGGCAGCGTGTGCGACCTTGGGGGTTTTGTCGCCTCTACATATATGAGAGGAATTCCCTACATCAATATTCCAAGTACTCTACTCGCCATGATAGATGCGGCATACGGAGGTAAAACA
Organism: uncultured Flavobacteriales bacterium; assembly: GCA_937929815.1. Taxonomy (GTDB): domain Bacteria; phylum Bacteroidota; class Bacteroidia; order Flavobacteriales; family Schleiferiaceae; genus Thermaurantimonas. The sequence goes on from CALFUW010000034.1 coordinate 17,187, forward strand.
GCCATCGATTTCTTGGGCATCAAAAATCTCATAGGCACCTTCTATTACCCCGAACTTATCGTGCTTGACCCGGATTATACAGCTACTCAGGATGAAAGGCATTTTGTAGGTGCATTTGGCGAAATTTTTAAATATGGTTTGGCTTTAAATAGTGATCTTTGGCAAGATATCAAAGACAAATTTCCCGGCGCTATCGATCAAAACCTTGAATACTGGGTCGAACTGTGTCTTCAAATCAAAAAATCCGTTGTATCAAAAGATCCTTTTGACAAAGGACTTCGCAGTGTCTTAAATGCCGGACATACAATAGGTCATGCCTTAGAATCTTTTCACTTTGACAAGCAGGACGAACTTTATCACGGGGAGGCCATTGCATGGGGATTGGTGGCCGAGTTATTCATTGCACACCGACTTAAAGGTTTTGACTTTGAAGAGTTGGAGGCCTATAAAAAAATGGTACAAAAGCACATTCAACGACCTTCCGTCAGCATTGGAGACACCGAAATTTTGTTTGATTACATTGTTTTAGACAAAAAATCAATTAATACCAGGATTTACATGCCAATCATCGAATCTCCGGGATCATGTATTCCCAGATATGAAATAGCTCCTGAACTTATTTCAGAAGCTTTAATCTATATGCTCTCCTGAGGCCGGCTGACTTAGAGCTGATTCAACCAACTGATGATTGACCAGATGTGGAGTAGTGACCACTAAGTCCGGTGTTCGTTGCATTTCTCGCTCTATGGCAAAGCGGGCATTTGGATTTCTAGCCCAGCTACGGCGGGCAATACCATTGTTTACGTCGAAGAACAACATGTTCTCAAGATTTTTCTCAGCCTGGTCTGTGCCGTCAATGAGCATTCCAAAACCTCCATTGATAACCTCGCCCCAGCCTACACCTCCGCCATTGTGTATGCTTACCCATGTGGCTCCTCTGAAGCTGTCTCCAATGACATTGTGAATGGCCATATCCGCCGTAAAGGCAGAGCCATCATAGATGTTGGAAGTTTCTCGATATGGAGAGTCTGTACCGCTCACATCATGGTGATCCCGTCCAAGTATAACAGGCCTAATTCTGCCGGATTTTATAGCCTCATTGAAAGCACGTGCTATTTCGATACGCCCTTCACTATCAGCATACAATATTCTTGCTTTGGACCCTACGACCAGATTGTTTTCACCTGCGTTTTCGATCCATTGAATATTGTCCCTGAGCTGCATGCGGATCTGCCCGGGTGCCTCGTCATATAATTTCTTCAATACAGATGCTGCCAGCATATCTGTGTATCTCAAATCCTCATCTCTTCCTGAGGCACATATCCACCTGAAGGGACCAAAACCATAATCGAAACACATAGGGCCCATGATATCCTGTACATAACTTGGATAGCGAAAATGAATTCCGTCAGCAGCCATGATGTCGGCACCAGCACGCGATGCCATCAGAAGAAAGGCATTTCCATAATCAAAAAAGTAAGTCCCCCTGGATGTGTGAAGATTAACCAACTCAACATGCTTGTGTAGGGACTGGTGAACAATTTCGCGAAATCGTTCCGGATCATCAGTCATCATGCGGTTAGCCTCCTCAAATGTGAGTCCATAAGGATAATAACCCCCGGAATAAGGATTGTGCAGAGACGTCTGATCACTGCCAATATCCACATAAATGCCCTCATTCAGAAAAGCGTCCCAAACCTCTATGACATTTCCGAGATATGCAAAGGATGTATCAGATTTTTTTGCCAACTCCTCCTTTACCCGCCGACATAGTGCGCTTATATCTGTTACAACTTCATCTACCCAGCCTTGCTGGTAGCGAGTGTAAAGTGGTTTTGGATTGACTTCTGCAGTTACAGACACACAGCCGGCTATTTTAGCTGCCTTAGGCTGTGCACCACTCATGCCCCCAAGGCCCGCTGTCACAAAGAGGCGGCCTGCTCCGGGATGTTCATCGTTGGGATAGACCTTTCGGAGGGCATTGAGTACAGTGATATAAGTGCCGTGTACGATGCCTTGTGAGCCGATGTACATGTAGGAGCCCGCTGTCATCTGTCCATACTGTGTTACACCCAGTGCATTAAAACGGTCATAGTCGTCAGAAGATGAATAATTCGGAATCATCATTCCATTGGTTACAACCACACGAGGTGAATCCGTACTGCTTGGAAATAGCCCCATCGGGTGTCCGCTGTATATATGGAGGGTCTGCTGATCAGTCATGGTGGCCAGGTACTTCATGGTGAGAAGGTATTGTGCCCAGTTTTGAAATACTGCACCATTGCCGCCGTAGGTGATTAATTCATGCGGATGCTGAGCCACATTTGGATCAAGATTGTTTTGAATCATCAGCATAATGGCTGCAGCATGACGGCTTTTATGTGGATACTCCTGGATTGGCCTCGCATACATTTCATAATCAGGCCTGAATCGGTACATATAAATACGACCATAAGATTCCAACTCTTGATAAAATTCAGGAGCCAACACTTCGTGGTGTCGAGGATGAAAATATCTAAGTGCATTGTGCAATGCCAGCTCCTTTTCTTGTGCTGTAAGTATATTCCTCCGTTTAGGAGCATGATTTATTGTGGGATCAAATTGTTTTGGCGCTGGTAATTCTTCCGGTATTCCTTGTAAGATTTGTTCAGCAAATGAAAGATTTTGGTTCATGTTATGCGTGTTTTAAATCCGGCTTCTTAAGGCTGTAAAGATAAGATTAGCAACCGCCTTGCCTTATTTTTGTAACAATCAAAACCCTAAGATTATGAAAAAATACGCCGTACTGTTAGCGGGATGCGGAGTGTACGATGGCTCCGAAATTCACGAAGCCGTATTCTCGATTTTAGCTATATCCCAGAATGGACATCAATATCAATGCTTTGCTCCAAACAAGAACCAACACCATGTAGTCAATCACCTCAACGGCGAAGAAATGCAAGAAGCACGCAACATATTGATCGAATCTGCTCGCATAGCCCGTGGTAATATTAAGAATATAAAAGAACTCGACGCAGAGCACTATGATGGTTTGGTGATGCCGGGTGGATTTGGCGCTGCTAAAAACTGGAGCAAGTGGGCTTTTGAAGGTCCAAAAGGTGAAGTTGACCCCGATATCAAAAAGGTCATTCTCGATTTTATATCTTTAGGCAAGCCCATTTGTGCCCTTTGTGTGGCTCCGGCTATCCTGGCCAAGGCTTTGGAAAATAGCCCATATTCCGCTGAAATCACTCTTGGCTCCACAGCTGAATCATCTCCATACGACATTGCGGGTACTCATCAGGCAGTGGCTACGCTTGGTGTTAAAACCGTGGAAAAAACACTAAAAGAGATCTGTGTCGATACTGAATCTAAAATCATAACAGCGCCATGCTACATGATGGAGGGCAGAATTAGTGAAATCTATGATAATATAAAAATGGCCATCGACAGACTCTCGGATTTTTAAAAATTGCGTTAGCATCTCGCTACATTCTAGTATTTTGAATTTTTGTTTTGCCAAGGGATTATCGCGACCTGATTGCATTTTTAAAGTAATAACCTAACTGTATTTATCAACTATCCCAACATCAGGAAAATGCTGTCTTTGGCGATTATCCCGAAACATTAATTAAATTGATTTCAATGCCCAAAATTGACCGAAATGTATGTATTCGGATCCGTCCGTAGAATTGAAACCCCGAGGTGATTGCGTGTCTATCTTTGCACCTCAGGAACATTATGGTAAAAATCGGTAATATTGAATTGGGTAATTTTCCCATCCTCCTTGCTCCGATGGAAGATGTCAGTGATCCTCCTTTCCGAAAGGTGTGCAAACAGTATGGAGCCGATCTTATGTTTACGGAATTTATCAGTTCGGAAGGACTCATTCGGGATGCCATCAAGAGCCGGGTAAAGCTCGATATTTTTGATTATGAACGACCTATAGGTATTCAGATCTTCGGCGGAGACGAAGAGGCTATGGCTTTGGCTACAGAAATTGTAGATGCCACAGGGCCGGACTTGGTCGATATCAACTTCGGATGTCCGGTCAAAAAGGTTGTATGCAAAGGAGCAGGTGCGGGCGTCCTCAAAGACGTATCCCTCATGGAAAGACTGACCCGTGCAGTGGTCAGAAGCACCTCACTGCCGGTGACAGTCAAGACGCGCCTTGGCTGGGATGAGTCCAGCAAAAACATAGAAGATGTAGCCGAAAGATTACAGGATGTGGGCATCAAAGCACTTACAATACATGGTCGCACTCGAGTACAGATGTATAAGGGTGAAGCTGACTGGACTCTGATAGCCCGGGTGAAAAACAATCCCAGAATACACATTCCCATATTTGGGAACGGGGATATTGATTCACCTCAAAAAGCACTGGAATACAAAAACCGCTACGGAGTGGATGGCATTATGATTGGCCGTGCTGCTATCGGGTATCCATTTATTTTCAGAGAAGTTAAACACTACCTTTCAACAGGCCAATTGCTACCACCCCCTACACTTGAAGAGCGCATTGATGCATGCTTCAAGCATTTTGAATTCAGTCTGAAGTGGAAAGGCCATAGACTTGGGCTGATTGAAATGCGAAGCCATTACGCAAATTATTTTAAAGGGATACCCAATTTCAAGCCTTTTAAAGTCCGGCTTCTTACATCTGACTCTGCAGAAGAAGTTACGGAGATTTTAAGCGAAATACGACAACTCGAATTTGCATAAAATATAATGAATCAAGCATTTATAATCGACGGAGTACGTACACCTATTGGAAAATTCTGCGGTTCACTTTCGGATGTACGCGCCGACGACTTAGCGGCACATGTGATTTCTCAATTGTTGAAACGACAGCCCGGAATATCCCCTGATGATATAGATGACGTAGTGTTAGGATGTGCCAATCAGGCCGGTGAAGACAACCGGAACATTGCCAGAATGGCCCTGCTGCTGGCTGGTCTTCCTGTGACTGTGCCCGGTGAGACCGTAAATCGTCTCTGTGCCAGTGGCCTTGCTGCATCTGTGCATGCCATGAGGGCGATACGCTCAGGAGATGCGCATTTGATGATCACCGGAGGGGTTGAGCACATGACCCGTGCTCCATTTGTTATAAGCAAGCCCTCTAAGGCCTATGGAACCGACAGTCAGATGTACGACAGCTCTTTTGGATGGAGGTTTATTAATCCTCGTATGGCAGAGATGTACGGCACAGAAGCTATGGGCGAAACCGCCGAGAATCTGGTTGAATTATATAAAATCAGCCGAGAGGATCAGGATGCTTTTGCCTATCGCAGTCAGTTGAAAGCTGCCGAAGCCCAACGCAGTGGTAGATTTGAGATAGAAATCTCCTCCGTTGAAGTTCCGCAAAAGAAGGGAAACCCAATACGAGTGCACCAAGACGAGTTTCTGAAACCTGATACCACCCTTCAGATACTTGCCGGACTAAGGCCTGCCTTTCGCAAAAACGGCACCGTGACCGCCGGTAATGCATCCGGCCTTAATGATGGTGCTGCTGCTCTACTGATTGCATCTGATAAATATGTGCACAAACACTCCCTAAAACCTTTGGCACGAATGGTAAGTATGGGTGTCGCCGGAGTAGAGCCTCGAATTATGGGTATAGGCCCTGTGAAAGCATCTGAAATTGCCCTGAAAAAAGCAGGCCTGCAGTTGGATCAAATGGACATTATTGAAATCAATGAAGCCTTTGCCGCACAGGTATTAGCCTGTACACGGCTGATGAATCTATCGGATGATGACCCAAGAATCAATCCCAACGGAGGTGCCATAGCACTAGGACACCCTCTTGGTATGTCGGGAGCCCGGATTTTATATTCTGCAGCTTTGCAACTTGCTATTACACGCAAACGATATGCACTGGTGACTATGTGTATCGGTGTAGGTCAAGGATATGCCGTAGTGATCGAAAGGGCGTGAATCCCGGGATTAATTCCTTGCAATCTGTAAGAAGCGTGAGGCATTTATTGCTTCTGACCTTCTTCACAACATTTGCATTCGGCTTAATCGGACGTTCAGAAGCGCTCCCTGTATGCTCTATGTATGTGCGTGTAAGTCATCACACCCAAAAGGCATTTATTCGTGTGGTATGGAAAGGTCTGTCATCGGTAGATACTGCATGGTTTTACTATATGCCGGCAGCGCTCGCTGACCCGAAATCTTTTTTTTCCGAAGAGCAGGATGAATATCAACTTGCTAGTTTGCATTTTTTCAAACAGAAAAATGAATTTGCGCTTCCGCCCTTCGAAGAATCTCATCACCTCATCAAACATCCAACACACACCGAAGTATTCGGACTTGTCGGTGCTGGCGATTCTGTATCCTTTACATACACACTAAATCTTTTAAGTCATCCCTATCCAGTCAGCGCTTTGCTTCCCGGAGGGGACATTTTACTGCAATTTTTTTATCCGCAACCCGCAGATATCAATAGATTATCGCATTTCAACAATCATTTATATCTCAATCTTCCTCGGCATACCTGTAGAATTACAGTAGAAGCTAACGCGGACTTCTATGTACTTGCACCGGGACAAATAACATCAGAATATCTGAACCCTGACATTCGTTGGACTATTTCCGCAGACGGCAATCAGCACTGCAATCTCCTGCTCACTCGCACGCTGGTAAAGCTGCCATCGATCAGGGGCAGTGAGAAAATAACGGTTTTTGCCAGGGTAGAAAACATCACCGCCCTCTCCACTGTCTTTTCTGAAATTAAAACTATCGAATCATATCTGGAAGATGAATATCGGTTGCCTCCTTTAGAAGTGCTTACTATAGCAGATTTTTCGGGTTACGAAAATCGAATGTTTTCAAACGGATACGTACAGCCCATCCGAATACCTACAGTCACCGAATATTTGCCGGCAGCTATCGCCGGAGCATACTTCGACGGATTTTGTGCTCGTAAAATTTATGGTGACCGATGGAAAAATCCTGTATTTTTCACATCTGTAGCAGAGTATTTTAAATATGAATACATCAAAAAACACCACTCAGAAATCAAGCTTGCAGGACCTTTGGTCAATACGTGGATTGGCTCTGTGTTTCGATTACAAAATTTACCCTATCATTATCAAAATCAACTAATTTATCTTTTCACAGAACGTCAGGGGCTGTCTCAGCCTCTCAGTGATGAATATTCAATCGCATCCCGACTGCACATCGACGGAGCCGGTATTGCAAAATACATATCCGGTTTATTTCATCTGAAAGGGTATCTTGGCGATTTAAAATTCAGAAAAATCTTCCATGAAGCTTTTCATTCAGGCAAGTTTGATACTCCGGAGGATTTTCATCACTTTCTGAGCGAAAATCACCATAAATCGCTGGACTGGTTTACTGACGAGATGTATAAAAAAAACAGAGTTTTGGATTATGCTGTACTTGGATCAAAAAGGTGCAACTACACACAGGTTGTAACTATAAGAAACCATGGTACCATGACAGCACCTATTCCCATATCAGGAATAAAGGATAACAAAATCTTCATCACTCAGTGGTACGAAGGTCATAAAGGAGTGCGGAAAATACCAATACATACCGAAGAATTTGAGCGGATTATCATAGATGCACAACTTGTCACTCCGGAAATAAACCACCACAATAATCAGATACGCACATCTGGTATTTTCCGAAAAGTAGAACCTGTCAGGTTTCAATTTTACACCGGTCTGGAAGAACCGCTAAAAAACCAGCTGTACTGGCTGCCGGCAGTTGGTTACAATGCATATGACCAGTTGTTATTGGGGCTTTCTGTGTACAACAATGGTCTGCTTCTCAAAAAATTTGAATACCTCGTGAGTCCACAATTTTCGACCGGCACCGGAAAACTCACCGGAACGGCCAACTTTGCTGTCAACTACCCACTCTTCAGTGGACCTCTTCATATGCTGCGGGCAGGTATTTTTTTTAAGCATTTTCACTACGACCGCGATCTTTCATTTACCAGGTGGTCGCCAACTGTTCGCCTGTGGTGGCGAAAGTCTAACCCGCGCTCAAAGACTTTTCATATAACAAGACTTCGATATGTAGATGTGTATCGCGAACTACCACCGGATTTAGAAGAGCTCCCTGTTGAGATCACAAATGCCAGCTATGGAATATTCAGTCTTGGCCACACAGTGGAATACACCTCCATTCTGAAACCTAGCATTGTAAAACTGAACTTCGAAAACGGAAATTCATTTACCAAACTGTTTGGTGAATGGGATCAGAGATGGATGCTTTCAAATAAAAAATGGCTGATTGCCAGATTATTTTACGGTCAGTTTCTTCGAAACAATGTACCTGTAGCCAATGCCTTTTACAACTTTGGCATGTCAGGTACCTTGGATTACAATTTTGATTACCTCCTTTATGGACGCAGTGACAGTGCAGGCCTATGGAGTCAGCAAATGTTTGTCACAGACGGAGGATTCAGAGCAGGTACCGGACTTTTTGCACAGCGATGGATGGCAACGGCCAATTTAAGCGTACCGGTTTGGAAATTTGCCGGATTGTACGGCGATGCAGGATTTAGCGACGGCATATTTTCGTATGGAATGGGTGTTAGGTTGGCCTTTATTACCGACTTTTTTGAAGTGTATTGTCCATTGATTTCATCTCATACACGGCAAGGCATGCCTCCGGGCTATCTTCCCACGATCAGATTTCTTGTAAATCCTGATCTGAATGCCATCATGCAGCGACTTCGTCGGGGTTGGTTTTAATTAGCCCCTTCACTCTTTATCGGGAATCAACAGGACTTGTCCTTCAAATATTTTATCGTTTTGTATGGAATTGACTCGTTGAATGCTTTGGATTGATACACCGTATTTTTTTGAAATCTGAGTCAGTGTTTCACCTCTTATTACTACATGTTTGACATAGGTAGGCGCCAATTGCTGCTTGTCTAAAATGCGGTTTGGCGGTTTGTAAGGTACAGGAGTGTTAAACTCTTTAGTCTCTTTAGGGATAAGGACGGGATAGTACGGAGGTATGACATTGATACGAAAAACAGGATTTAATGCCTCCGTCATTTTTAAATCACTTCTCAGGACAATCCACTGAGATATCGAAACTGCATAGGGATGCTGATGCAGAATAGTCTTCTCCGTCAAAGGAATTTCTGCTGGACGAATTTGAGAAAAATAGCTTAAAAGTCCATCAAAGAGATGCCTGCTCTGCTCATCGGATGCAAGATGTTCCCCCGCAAATTCATTAAAAAAACCTGTTAAAAAATTCGGATAAGCTCTCATCCATGCTTGCAAACACCTGAGGTTCTCAGGTATTTTAAACCGTTCATCTACCACGGCATCGATGCGAAGACCACATTTCATGGCTTGTAAAGTAGAGAGTCTTCCTGCGCCGGCAAGGTCTGTCCTGTCGTGAAATACCTCATTTAATCCAGTATAAAGAGTTGCCAAAGCTAATGTGGAGTCGCTGATGTCGCGGTATTGCGATTTGAAAAGGGAGATCGCATGCACCTGTCTCACAGAGTGCTTTCTCAGAAATTGGGCTGCGTGTTCATTTCTAAGTTGTCTGGCTTGGGGAAGAAATTCTCTTACCAACGCTGTCAACTCGCCATAATTTGGGGGTGGTTCATCAGGCAAAACAAACGAATACCTTATTTCAAGCCACTTTATAACATCCTGACCAGATAGGTTGGTTCCTACAGCAGCCAGAATCCACAATAGGCAAATTACTTTACTGCGGATCGTCGAATCTTTTCTTCTGTCGATGAGATGATCGGTACTGAATGGCATTATCCAAATGTATACGGTATTTTACAGCTGAGCCTACGAGACTTATCCCTGCATTGATACACACCAGCGCAAGGGTACCCAAAAAAATCCACCAAATACCGGTACCGGAAGATTTCTTAATGATCGCCTCACCCAGTAAACTCAATCCAAAACCATTAAGTATCAAGCCTGATATAGCGAAGGTGAGCCACTTTTTTTTTAACTTAATCCTCAGCATATCAATTTATGACTTTTTATTGGTAAATGAATATGTTAATCCAAGGCCAAGTAACTGTCTCAATTGCAATGCAGGAGCATTGGCTTTGCCGTCTCCACTGGTATCTTTGACCAAAACATCATCATCAAAGATCATTTGAAGCTGAAAACTTACTGAAAGATATTTATACACTTTGAACACGACAATATTATCCCAGTTGACATCAATATTCTGCGGACGGTCCAGATAATTGGAGAAGAGATTAAGCCTTGAAAATAGTTCTACATTTTCCTGAAAGCGCTTTTTGTATATAAACTCCAAAAAAGCACCCATTTCTGTACGGAGACCTCCTCTGTTTAACGCTATGATGTTAGGAATGGTCTTGTCAAAAAACTGATTTCTCTCAAACAGAGAATCATCCAGAACAAAAGTTTGTTTTACTTGCAGAGGTGAGATGTATATGGACAGGTTTTTAACACCGGTATTTGTAAGACCCAGACCATAAGACAGATACGCCGGAGCCATAAATGTAGAAATCCGAATTGAATCTTGTGGATTTCGGAACCCATCAGCAAACTGCGTCCTGAAATTTCCAAAAATCGAAACATTCCATTTGCTTTCACCGAGCGCTCTGTCCAGGCGAGTGGTAAATTCTAGCCGATCATCGGTTTTGATGGTAGCATCTTCCTGAAAGTTATATCCAAGATTAGCCTCCAGCAGATTAAACCATTTCCAGCCATCGAAACTTTTAATAGCTCTTTGGCGCAAAACTCCTGTGATGTTAAGGTTATTGTTTCCTCCGGCAGCCCAATTGGTCAGGGTAGTCTGGGCAATGGCAAGATTGTACAGACCATCAATGAGCCATTTGTCTGATGCCTCTTCAACTTGACCTTTTTTTTCTACTGCTTTAAAGGTATCTTCAAGATTTTGAGCGTTGAATAAACTTACAGACACACCGAGCATCAAAGTAATTATTCTCTTCATGACAATAAAAGGGGATTAAATGATTACTTATTTTTGAATTTTTGGATAAATGATTTAACAAAGTCGCCTAATACAAGCTGACCGCTTATTTCGGCTCTTTGAAGTAGTAGAGAGTCCCAGTGATCTGTATTTTGCCAAAATATTTTTTTCAATTCAAACAAAGCATGAGGGTTATATTCAGTAAGTTGATAAGTCAATGCTTCTGTTTTTTCATTCAGTTCGTTTATGTCCTTAGCAAGAAATTGGTAAATGCCCTTTTGATGCGCCCATTCTGCAGACTTCCATACAGCCGGCTCAAGCGCCATCTCCGATAATACAGCTATCCCAGCCTTTCGTTCTATGGCCGGTCCTACTACAAAAGGCCCGATTCCTACGGCAAGTTCAGAAAGCTTGAGCTGTGCCTGAACAGAACCAATCGTGTAATCGCATGCACAAGCCAGGCCTATACCCCCTCCTACAGTTTTGCCGTGAATACGTCCGATTACAATCTGAGGTGCCTTGCGCATCGCATTTATCAGATTGGCAAAGCCTGAAAAAAACCGTCGGCCCTGTTCTATATTTTCGATCTGTATCAATTCATCAAAACTGGCTCCTCCGCAAAACGCTTTTTCACCACCGCTTTTGAGGACTATGACATTAATATCCTCTTGTAGAGCAATCTTTTCAAAAGAATTGGTAAGCTCACTGAGCATGTGAGAAGGAAGGGAATTACCGGAAGGGTGGTAAAATTCTATTTCAGCAATTTTCCCTAGGATGGTGCTCCTCACGTAAGGCTCCATGATGTTTATTTACCCTTATTTGATTTTTTTATGAAATCATCTAATGCCATAGCCATACTGGGATACTCAGGAGTAGGTGCAGGAATATCCAGTCGCAGACCTTTATCCAAAATTGCCTTCTGAGTAGAACTTCCGAATCCGGCTATTTTTTTATCATCTTGAACAAAGTCGGGGAAGTTGTCAAATAAGGATTGAATTCCTTGAGGAGAGAAAAACACTAAAACATCGTAGGTCACATCTCTAAGATCTGATAGGTCAGAGGATATCGTTTTGTATAAGATGGCTCGCTTGTATTGGATTTTTGCCCCATCCAGAATAGTTGGTATTTCCGGTTTTAAGATATCTGATGATGGAAGCAAAAACTTATCTTCCTTATGTTTTTTGATCATAGGAAGAAGATCAGCAATGGAATTTTTTCCGAAATAAATTTTACGCTTTCGATACACCACGTACTTCTGGAGGTAATGCGCAATATTTTCCATGACACAGAAGTACTTCAGGTCATCCGGAATGCTATATCTGCATTCCTCTGCAATCCTGAAAAAGTGATCTACAGCATTTTTACTAGTAAATATGATAGAGGGATAATCCGCGAGATTGACTTTGGATTTTCTGAATTCTGTAATATCGACACCTTTTACCTCTATAAACGGTCGAAAATCAACTTTTACTTTATATTTTTCAGCTAAATCCTTAAAAGGTGATGGTTCATTGCCTGGGTCAGGCTGAGAGATTAAAATACTTTTTATTTTCAAAGTTTTAAAAAGTTTAATTCAATGCCTTAAATCTTATTGCTCAACCAGCCTGTAATCCATACCACAGGCATTATTTCGATGCTGCAAAGGTACACCAAAATAAACAACGGTGATAATCTCATGGATGAGTACATATACCAACCTGTCTTGGAAATATTATACAAATACAAACTTATTCCAATTGTGATTGTAATCCATAGCATTAGTGTTCCTGTCTGAAGGGTATAATAGCTGACCAAAAGCAAAGGCATGCTTATGATGCCATTTACAGAATTTCCCCACTCAAAATATCTGTTGATGTAATCGGACGCTTCCGAACTTGTAAAAAGCAAGAATAAAGATTGTTGAATAAAATTTTTGAAAATCAAAAAGATCGACAGCCCTATCTGCAATCTCAGAAAACTCGAAAAATCCAATCGCAAGCCACTGGTTTCAAAAACAGCGTAAAAAAACATCAGAATTACCAACGTCAGACCTATGGAATAATTAATATACAACGGCAAATAATTGAGCAATTTGATACTCTGTAGATCCTGCTCCCATTTGCGAACATCAAAATCTGTCAGAATCCGAAAATAAAATTTTAGATCTAAAGCCCATATTTTTTTTTGGAGCGCCAATAAAGTGAGGCAAACCATTATCACATAAAAAAACCAATCACTCTGATGTTTATCAACCAATTCCACGGAACAAAAGTAATGGCTCTAAAGAAATTTAAATTGGGAGAGTAAATTCACCCACTAAAACCAATGGGATGAAAAAAATACAAAACTATGTAATGGGGCAATGGATTTCGGGCGAGGGAGTGGAGTACATAGCCCGCAATGCCGTAACAGGTGATGAAATAGGTGCAGTGTCTTCAGCCGGACTGGATTATTCCCAAATATTGGATTATGGCCGCAGTGTGGGTGGGCCTGCACTCAGAGCAATGACATTCAGACAACGTGGACAAATGTTGAAAAATCTTGCCTTGTATCTAACGGAGCGAAAAGAAATCTTCTATGATCTGAGTTATGCCACTGGCGCTACAAGAGCGGATTCGTGGATAGATATCGAAGGTGGAATAGGTAATTTGTTCTCCTATGCCAGTCTTCGGCGTCAATTCCCTGACAAGCCTTATCATATCGACGGTCAAATGGTCGGATTGTCCAAGGGTGGCTCTTTTATCGGACATCACATCATGGTGCCGCGCAGGGGTATAGCCGTCCATATTAATGCCTTCAACTTCCCGGTGTGGGGAATGCTTGAAAAAATTGCTGTGAATCTGCTTGCCGGAGTACCGGCCGTTGTAAAACCCAGCGAATACACAAGCTATCTGGCCGAGCTGGTCGTGCGTCACATTGTAGAGTCATCCATTTTACCGGAGGGATCTTTACAATTGGTTACAGGGTTGGGGCGTGGCATCCTGGATCCTGTCCGCAACCAGGATGTAGTCACCTTCACCGGATCAGCTGCTACAGGTAAAAAATTAAAATCACTTCCTCATCTGATTGAAGAGTCCGTGCCATTTAACCTGGAGGCCGACTCGCTCAATGCCAGCGTACTCGGGGCAACAGTAAAACCCGAAGACCCTGAATTTGAACTGTTTATCAAAGAAGTTCATCGTGAAATCACCGTAAAGGCCGGACAGAAGTGTACAGCTGTCAGAAGGATCATAGTGCCTGAACACTTAGTCGAATCTGTCGAACGCGCCCTTTCAGAACGACTGCGCAATACACGGGTCGGTAATCCAAAAGCCGAAGGAGTACGCATGGGTGCATTGGCAGCACACATACAGGTGGATCGGTTGAAGCAAAATCTTGATATCCTTGCTAAGGAACAGGATATTGTATTTGACGGATCGAAGGAAGTGGAACTGGTAGAAGCAGATGAGCACAGGGGAGCATTTGTGAGGCCAATAATCTTCCGGAATCTTCAGCCTTTTAAAAATACTGCAGTACATGAAGTAGAGCCTTTCGGTCCGGTATCTACCATCATGCCCTACAAAACTCTGGAAGAAGCTGTAGCGATCGTCGGACTTGGCAAGGGGTCGCTGGTCACATCCATCATTACCAACAGCGATAAGGAGGCCACAGCCTTCACCCTTGAGGCCGCACATCTCAACGGTCGTATTTTGGTGCTGAATCGGCGCTGTGCCAAAGAGAGCACCGGTCATGGCTCTCCTATGCCCATGCTGACACACGGAGGTCCCGGACGAGCCGGAGGAGGTGAAGAAATGGGAGGAATGCGCGGTGTCATGCACTATCTCCAACGCACTGCCATACAAGGTCACCCGGATACCATCACTGAAATCACACAAGTCTATCAGCCGGGGGCGAGTCGTCCTGAGGCAGAACCTCACCTCTTTCGCCAATATTTTGAAGACCTTAAGGTTGGAGACACTGTGTATACCCACAAGCATACCGTGACCGAAACCGACATTGCCAATTTTGCCAATGTGAGTGGCGACAATTTCTATGCACACATGGACGCTACCTCACTGGAGGGCACTCTGTTTGAGCGAAGGGTCGCACACGGATACTTCATTCTTTCCAAAGCAGCGGGTTTGTTTGTCGATCCTAAAAAAGGCCCCGTTCTGCTCAACTACGGTATTGAAGAGTGCCGATTCACAAAACCGGTATATCCTGGGGCAACCATTGGTGTAAAACTCACTGTGAAAGAAAAAATCAGTCAGGAAAAACGCAACCTGGATGACATAGCCCGTGGAATTGTAAAATTTTATGTAGATGTGTATGACGAGACGGGAGAGTCCGTAGCAGTAGCCACAATCCTGACAATGGTAAAAAAGCGTAATCAGGACTAAATAATAAAATCCGATGTTTTGCATCGGATTTTATTTCTTCAATGTGCTTAAATACGCTGGGCAGATATCTCAAGGTTAAAACCATGTGATCACGTGACATGTCCCGCTTAACCCCGCAAAACCGAAAGGACGAGCTGTTCCGATTTCAGTGGCATTGGTAAAAGAGCTTAGTCACAATGGAGGGTTCCTTTTGGTAAGATTTCAAAGATGCTCCCTTTTCGAAAGTGATTGAAGGCGTGCACTACTGACTTTTTTCCTCGGACTTTTTGCGCATGCAGAAATATCAAATTTCTGCACATTCGTGAGAAGTCAATAGACAATGCCGATTACTGCCGGAGGTCGTTTAAGTGGATGTATGCCCCTGACATCAGCGGCAACCTCCCTGGGGGCGTGGTGAGACCGGTTGTATCGGTAAGAGCCGTCATAAAAGAAACCAACGCTTTCTTTTCTCTCTCCGTCAACTTAAGCGGATCAGGAGGAAGGGTCTGATTGGAAAGGTTGATCCCAATGCCGTGACCTCCACCGGCGTCATAAAAGCGAATTAACTCATCAAGGCTTGAATAAACTCCATTGTGCATGTATGGAGCAGTCAGAGCAGAGTTTCTTACCGTCATAGTCTTAAAGGCAAACATGTGCGGTTCGGCATGAGCCAATGTATATCTGCCCTCATCAGGATCCACTGTTGCGTCTTGCCAAACTGCAGACTCAGGCACCCCAAGGACTTCAAATTCTGTTTCTCTATAAAACGGCGGAACCGATCCATTGAAAACCGGTGCAAAATGGCAAGTCGCACACTTTCCTTTTCCCATAAATATGTTGAAACCTTCTATCACATCCCTCGATACACTGCCCCTGTCGGTCATGTAGAGGTCAAAAGGACTGTTTAAACTCTTCAGGCTTATCATATAAGCCTCCAACGCAGCGATCACCATGGGGAAGTCTATGGATTCACTTCCGAGAGCCTTCTTAAACAGGGGCCTGTATTCCGGACTGCTGTTGAGCTGCCTTGTCAGCTCCAGGGCATTTTTATTCATCTCATGCCGGTTAAAGGTCACTTCGGTGAACTGCTGACTAAGACTGCTCAGGTGGCCGTCCCACTGAAATGCATTTTGATATACGACGTTGAGCAGTGTCGGAGTATTGCGTTGGAGGGGCTTCCCGTCGAGTGAAAGCGGTGTTTTCAGTCCATCGCTAAATCCTTTTTGCGGCTGATGGCAGCTGGCACACGACCGGCTGTGATCGTCACTGAGCAGTGGGTCATAAAAGAGAGTCTTACCCAACTCTACGAGCTCTATGGACGGTTTTTTATTGATCTTCTGAGGAAAAAATTCATTGATTTTCAAAAAATCATCGTAAAACAATCCCTTGCTATAAGGATTTACAACGGAAATACCGGCAATGCGCTCTTCGGGAAAATCCGTTCCGAGTCCTTCCTGTAAGAGGGTTACTCCTCGAAAAATTTTGTCAGTACATTCTTTTATAAACGCGGCTCGGTCCATGTCATCAAAAGATTTGGCCTTATTGAGTATCTCCAGGCCGCGTGCAACTGCGTTTTTTACAAGCACAAACCCCTCGCGGTCGTCATAAAGAATGGGATTAAATAGTTCGTTTACCTCATAAATACCCGCCAAGGTGTGCCTTGCCTCCTCTATTGCATCAAGTGATACAGGACAGTCAAATCCCGTAATCCCCATGGTGGCCAAACGTACAGAGGCCATTCGCAGACTATGAAACACCAGCCAGTCATAGAGGGTTTGCGACTTCAAATATTGGTGCGATTCCCGTAGGTACAGTCTGAGTTTTTGAATCTTTTTTATTATAAAGTTTTTATTTTCAAGCACTTCATCACCATACAATTCTTCCTCAATCACCTGAAATCCCTCCGGATCGTTTACAGCAGCCATTGTTTTTTCATATTCTACTTTGGGGAGATTTGGGCCATTGATCCACTTGGCATTGTACACATCTACCGTGGCAGTGATGACTTCAATTTTTTTGTAGGTGTAGCGTGTTTTTTTGAATAAGCGCTGTGAGTTGGCTACTCCTCTTTGGGTCTTGAGCTTTGATACCGCCAATTGGAGGTCTTCTAACTGCCGGTCGAGGGTCTGAAAGTGTTCATCGAGCCATTCTTTAAGTGGTTTGTCAACATTGGCATCCCATGTAATGGCAATAGTGGAGAATGCATATATTCCAAGTAGGAAAGAGAGCCCGATGAGAGAGAGTATAGTATATCGTTTCATCATTCAGCAGACATTTTTGAATATAAAAACAGGCCTTTGATTTGAAAGGCCTGTTAGTTTTATCTCCAGTTAATATTTATTGTATCAGCTGAATCTTGTGTACAGATCCATCTTTGAGTTTCAGGAAATACATACCGGCTTTAAGACCATAGAGATTGATGTGAGACATGTTTTCACGAGTCATAACTACTCGGCCGGTTGCATCCAGAAGTTCAAAATCAACGATCTTGTTGAAATGTACAGCATTGAAGGTGGGATTTGGGTGCATTCGGAAGGGGGCTTCGGAGCCTTCTATCTCAGGTATATTAATGGTACCTTGATTTTTAAATCCTGTAATTGCCAATGTAGTAGCCCTTTGGAAGGGATAGATATTACCCAGTGCCGAGGCAAGTTGGTCGTCTGCCAGAGATCCACCGGAGCCGTTGGGGTGCTGATTGTTGATGAAAAGCGTAGATCCATCTGGGGTAAATACTCCGCCTGTCAGCTCAGCATCGCGGCTACCGGTCATCAGGAAGAGAAGGTTCGCCGGAGTGGGATTGGGGATATCCAGGTCAAGCAAGAATGCCTTTGGGATATCATAAGGAAAGGAGCCAAAAAAATTGGGTACTATGCGACCAAGGCTGGTATTGATGTTGTCTTCCTGGAGGAGCAGATAGCGCTTGTTGCCAAATTGAACAAATTCTATCCCATCGACCGAGTTAAACACGAAGCGGCTTTCAGAAGGGTTACCGGGGACTTCGGGACCACCCATCAGATAGGGTTTTACGACAGGTTCATTGGTTAGAGCATCTTCAAGTACCAGCACCGTGCCAAAAGGATGACGACAAGTAGAGTCTGTCGGGACAAACAAATTGTTGTCTATCCAATGGCGTGGAATGGTGACCCCATTTCTCATGGAAGCAGCCATGGATTGATTGTCTCTGCCGGTTTCTGCCAGATAAACCTTTCCTGTTGTCGGGTCTACCTCTGTCCACTCGATCCGTTGAAAAGCCGTAGCACCCAAGCGAGTTGCAATAGCAGGAGCATTGATCAATGAGTCTATATGACGAGGAATCTGAATCCATTGACCCTTGTAAGAACCTGGATTTTGTTTAAATACGTAAAGATTGCCTTTTGAATAGTCGCCGGCTGAGTCAGCTACATACTTCCAAATAAATGCAGCATGAGGAAGGGTAGAATTTGGCACAAAATCATTGCCGTGTATCAAAGTACGGTTGTCTGACAATGCAATTGTCCCCTCAAACGACATACGTCCGGCGTGGTACAATTTCCGAACAGCTTTTTTGGTACCTGGATCAATCATGGTCAGCCATCCGAAGTTCTGCCATGCCTTGATTGTTTGCCCGCCAAATTCAGGTACATTGGAAGGAATTGTAAAATTACCCAGTCCGTCGTAGCCATTGGTTGTGGCGGCAGTATCATGCCAGTTGCGAATCTGGAAGTTTGAGGTATAGTTGGCAAATATTTCTTCACCGGTCAACACCATTCCATCGGGAAGAAGTGCGCCACCACAGTTAGTAGTCGTCCATCCTACTGGAGAAAAATCTACTGCCCAACATGTATCTCCTCCTGCCGTACGCGACTGATCAATGATCCATCCATGTTGCGGATCCTTTATGACCGGTACTACGGACACTGCTCCCCCAAATCCAAGGTCCGGGCGCTCGGTCCGGATTACACGGCGCTCGTGATTAATGACGAGCGTACCTTTGGTGTTAGGATTTTGGGCGTCAGGGATGTAGGCCATAAAGTCATGCTCTCTTGGGGCCGGTACTGTTGCAGTTACCCCGTCATTTCGATTCACCTTTACGTAGTTAGAGCCTTCACGAAACAGGACTTTCATATCCAGTGATGGGCTGATGCGAACCTGCACTGATCCTGCAGAATCCACATTGTTGAGTTGTGTAAAAGGCTGATAGCCTTGTGCTGCACCGGCCAACGCTGATGCAATGAGTGTTGTGGTGAGTAATACTTTTTTCATTTGAGTATTTTTAAATTGCAATACAAACAACAAGAAGTTCTATTATGTAATTATTTTAGCTGAATGAATTTTCAGAGAATTTATTGTTAAGAAAGTTAAATTATAGTAAATAAATGTTTCTTTATTTACCAAATAAAAAAATAAAAATAATTTTATTAAAATGTACCTCAAATACAATTGTGATCAGAATGTCTAAAAGGATCTTCGTTTGAATATAAGTAACACCAGGATTATTTTTTTTTACTCAAACTTAGATATAAATAATAATCACAAATAAAAATGAATTAAATTTCAAATTCTTTCTCAAAATAACCCATTTTAATTTGAATCATTTCTAATTAAAATAAAGAGATTTTCAAAATTTTTTTTTTTAAAATTTATCAATTTGTAAAAATTCTTAATATTTGAGCTTAATTTAGATAATATTGTTTTTGGCACACTGAAAATTCATTGTAAAGATTTTTATGTGGCGATATTTTATTTTTTCTTTTTTAAATATATGACAAATTCTACACATCGGTATCAAAGTGAATATTTTCAATATTTTTATGAAAATATTTAATCAATTATATAAGGTTTAAACTTATACCAAAATAACAACAACCGGAATACTAAAATGATCTCATACTTATGTTTTATTCATAAAAAATTAGGTATTTTAAATTGTTTTAAAAATTTTAAATATAGTTGTAAATCTAAAAACGAACACTTTGTCATGAATTGCTCAATAATTGTAAATCACAAGTATGCTTTTATTACTTTTAATAAAATATTTATTATACCATTAATGTGATTTAGAACTTATAAATATGGATTTTTTTTCTACTAATTCATTTTAAAAACTAAGTCTATAAAGTTCAATTTAAGGTGTGGGATTGATTCATTGTCGATGGTGTAGCCTGATCGCAATGCCGAAACTAACGAGCATCAACCCGGCTCCGGCAACATAAGGCATGGTGTAATGAACATCGTAGAGCGATCCCCCTATGACCGGACCAATGAGCCGGGCCAATGAGCCAGATGACTGCAAAATACCCAGGTAAAATCCTTGTTGCATAGCACTGACTTCAGCGCTGAGTATAGAGCTCAGCATTGGATTAATAAAAGCGTTGCCAAAACCGATAAAAGTAAGTGCCAACAACTCAAGCGGCACAAAAAGATGTATCGGCACAAAAGGCATTGACAAGAGCCCAATCGATAAAAGGATGTTGCCGGTGGCAAGGAGAGATTTTTCGTTAAATCGAGACGTGAATTTTCCTAACAGTGTCCCTTGGATGACAACTGCCAAAACACCTACGAATGCAAAGGTGTAACCAACCTGTGCATCAGACAATTGATATTTTTCATGCCACAAAATGGCGGCTGTGATCTGCATCATGGAAAAAGCAGTGATAAAGATGATATTAATGATAAAAAACTGATTTAAAGATGCTTGTTGAAGCACTTTTACCAGGTTTCCAAAAGGATTCTGCCAGAGCGGTGAAGCAAAATTTTTTGTGAGCAAACTTTCAGGTAATATCAAATAGGCTAACAGGAAATTGAAGCCGGAAAACAAAGCTGCTGTATATCCCACCCATTCAATGCCAAACGAATCCTTCAGCCATCCACCCAAGGGAGGGCCTACAATAAAGCCTAATCCAAAGGCTGCACCTATTAATCCAAAATTTTTAGCCCGCTTTTCAGGAGTTGACACATCGCTGATAAAGGCTTGAGCTGCAGAGAGATTAGCAGCACCAAGACCTGAAAGCAGTCGTGAAATCAACAATACTATGATGGAACCTGCATTTGCAAATACCAAATAAGCAACTACCATAATCAAAATGCTGATAAGTATGACCGGCCTGCGCCCAATTCGATCGCTAAGAGCTCCCCAAAATCCTGAAAACAAGAATTGCATGAGAGAATAACTACTTGCCACCACACCTATGATTAGCCCGCTTGCACCAAGCTCTTTAGCAAAAATGGGCAAAATAGGAATAATCAACCCAAATCCAAGAAGATCAAGAAATACGGTAATAAACAGTACGGTAAGTGCAGCCTTTGGGTTCCTGGCAGAATCAGCTTTTGGCATTGATCTTCTCTTTAATATCCATCACTTTGAGTTGCATATCCTTGCGGTCGAGCATAAATTGAGTATTTTGTCTTGCATAGTAGGTGTTTGGAAAAACCTTACAGGCTTCTTTAAGGAGGATTGAAGGATCTTTGTAACGAACTGATAAATGCCCTATCAACAAGTAACGCGCATCAACATCCAGAGCAGATTTAGCCGCTTCTACACTGGTAGAATGCCCTGAAAGCGGTGCTATAGCTGACTCTGATGTGCTGTAGGTAGCTTCATGATAGAGAATATCTGCTGTGCCAATGAGCTCCTTAAGAGAACCAATGTATTGTGTATCTGTACAATAAGCATATCTGAGTGCCTTAGGCAGAGGCAAGGTCAGCTCATCATTCTTAATGACAAGTCCCTCCTTCGTCTTCCAATCTTTGCCCTTTTTTATCCCGGGAATGTCACAAGAAGGTATTTCGTATTCATTGATTTTGAAAGGATTTACATTTTTTAGCGGGAAGACTTCTTCAAAAACAAACCCCTGACACTGGATAGTATGGGAGAGTGGAATTGTATAAACTCTGGATGTATCTGCTGTGTGCAATAAATACTTCTCCCCCATTTTTATCGGGATTCGTTGTAAGGGATAGGTAAAGGGATTTTCATTATTTCTATAAAAGAAAAACTCAACCAAATCGACAATTTGAGGTGGTGCAAAGAGAAATAATTCTTTTTCGCGCTTCAATAGATCAAGACTACTCAAAAGACCCAGAAGCCCAAAACAATGATCGCCATGAGCATGCGAAATAAAAATAGCGTCAAGTCTTGAAAATGAAAGTTTGTTTCTTCGGATCTGCATCTGCGTACCTTCACCGCAGTCGATCAGAAAATTTTTATTGCCAATTTGAAGCCACTGTGCCGTCGGAAAAAGGTGTGCAGTAGGTGTGGCACTCGAACTGCCAAGGATCGTTATTTTGAGTGGCATTAAGATTATTTCTTTTCTATAAACATTCGTCGCAGTTTAAAACTGCGATAGCATTCCATCATAGATACAAGAAGGTCATAGTCGCTGGAAGAGTATATGCGCTCTTCGCTCATCTGACAATAAAAAATAAGCATCCTTAGACCTTCCTGATCTAAACCTGTGAGCTCCAAAAGAATTTCTCGGTTTTTGTTCAAGTCAAGACGCTCGATAAATTCATCTCGTACTTCCAGCTGTTCGAGTTTTTCCAATTGCCGGTGACGCGAGCTGAACATTTGATACAAATAGTCAATCGGGCTTGCAAGTGTAGCCTTACTTCTACCGGGTGAGCGGATGTCCTTTTCAGACGGCAGTAAAGGCTGTCTGATTTCCATAGCACGGGGATTGTTTGTAGTAAGGCGATATCCGGTCACATCTACCTGAGCTAATTCCGTAATTCTCTCCGCAAGCATCACTTTTACGATCTCAGCGCGATAGGTCTCGTCTATATATAGATAATGATTTTTAAACCCCAAACCTGAAATCCGGAGTGTGTCCCCATTTTCAGCATTAATTTGAAAGTATCCATTCGACAGGGTAATAGTGCCTTTCGAAGTGCGCATATTCATAATATGCAAATTCTCAACGGGTAGTGGAGTTCTGCTGTCGTTGTAAACAAACCCTCGCACAGCAAAAGACTGTGATAAACTTTCGCCTGCAGTAATAAAAAAAAGTACAAGGCAGATTAGTAGCCTTTTCAGATATTCGCAAATGAATATTGACAATGTCAGGAAGACGAAAATCGAGAAAGATTTCAACAAAATATATTGGTTATAAAAGTTTAAATCAAAATTATTAAAATGTCAGAAGATAAAAAGGTTATTTTTTCCATGAGTGGGGTTACCAAGACCTATTCATCTACTAACAAAACAGTGCTCAAAGATATCTATCTGAGTTTTTTTTACGGGGCCAAAATCGGAATTTTAGGTCTTAATGGTTCCGGTAAGAGTACCTTGCTTAAAATCATCGCCGGTGTCGAAAAAAACTATCAGGGCAATGTGGTTTGGTCACCCGGATATACCGTCGGATATCTGGAACAAGAGCCTCAATTAGATGAAGATAAGACCGTCATTGAAATCGTGCGGGATGGGGTGGCCGATACCATGAGCCTTCTGGACGAATTTAACCGGATCAACGATCAATTTGGACTCCCCGAAGTATATGAAGATCCTGATAAGATGGATAAACTTATGGCGCGCCAGGCAGAATTACAGGACAAAATAGAAGCCCTAAACGCGTGGGAAGTCGACACCAAACTCGAGCGTGCAATGGAGGCACTTCAGTGTCCTGAACCGGATAAACCGATCAAGGTGCTCTCCGGAGGCGAAAAACGCCGGGTCGCCCTCTGTCGCATGCTTCTCAAGCAGCCCGATGTATTACTTCTGGACGAGCCAACCAACCATCTGGATGCAGAAAGTGTGCTGTGGCTTGAGCACCATTTACAGCAATACCAGGGCACCGTCATTGCTGTAACGCACGACCGGTATTTTCTCGACAACGTAGCAGGCTGGATCCTGGAACTCGACCGTGGCGAGGGCATCCCCTGGAAGGGAAACTACTCCAGCTGGCTTGAACAGAAAACAAAGCGACTGGAGCAGGAAGAAAAACAAGCCTCCAAACGCCGAAAAACGCTCGAGCGCGAACTTGAATGGGTGCGAATGAATCCAAAAGGTCGTCAGGCCAAGGCCAAAGCCCGGTTGAGCAACTATGAAAAAATGCTCAATGAAGAACAAAAAGAAAAAGAAGACAGATTAGAAATCTACATTCCACCGGGACCGCGGCTTGGAACCCACGTCATTGAAGCCAGGCATGTCTCTAAAGCCTATGGAGACAAAGTACTGTATGAGGATCTGAACTTCTCGCTTCCTCCCGCAGGTATCGTGGGCATCATCGGGCCAAACGGCGCCGGAAAAACAACCATTTTCCGCATGATCATGGGTCTGGAAAAACCGGATTCAGGAGATTTTACTATCGGCGAAACTGCAAAAATTGCTTATGTAGATCAGTCGCACGAGAAAATGCAGCCCGACAAATCCATATTTGAAATAGTAGCTGATGGTCAGGAAGATTTTGAACTTGGTGGCCGACGTGTCAATACCCGTGCGTATTTGGGTCGATTTAATTTTTCTGGTCAGGATCAAAGCAAAAAGGTGGGCATGCTCTCCGGAGGTGAGCGAAATCGCCTGCACCTTGCCATGGCTCTCAAGGAAGGTGGCAACGTACTCCTGCTCGACGAGCCTACTAATGATCTGGATGTAAATACCCTGCGCGCTTTGGAAGAAGCTTTAGAAAATTTCGCCGGATGTGCTGTAATCATATCACACGACCGTTGGTTTCTGGACCGTGTATGCACCCACATTCTGGCTTTCGAAGGTGATGCCAAAGTTTATTATTTTGAAGGATCATTTTCAGATTATGAGGAAAACAAACGCAAAAGGTTAGGCGACACGGCTCCTAAGAGATTTAAATACAAAAAACTAATCAAAGAAGCATGACTATCTGAAAAATGGCTTTCAGAAAACCTGAAATTGAGACAATCCCGGCATTTTACAGGCCGTATGTAGATTCCCTCCCCAATGAGGATATTCTATCACTACTTGAGCAAGGGAGGAATCGCATGACCAACCTGTTTCAATCTACTGATAAAAAACACTTTAACAAAAGCTACGCACCCGGAAAGTGGACTCTTGGTCAGGTCATACGCCACATCATTGATTCTGAAACAGTCTTCTTATATCGAGCACTCACCATGAGCCGCAGAGACAACACTCCCCTTCCATCATTTGATGAAAATGCATGGGCTGCATCTACAATTGAAAATTCTTTGCTTCTCGAGCCCGAGTCCCTTTTGCATGATTATCTCTTAATTCGGGATATGAGCATTAGTTTATTTGGCAAAATGTCAGATAAAGAACTTTTTTTTCGCGGCAAAGCCAATAATTTTGAAACCTGTGCCAATGACCTTGCTTTATTCATACTTGGGCATGAACATCATCACTTAAAAGTCATAGATCATAGATACATCAAAATCTAAACTGCATGGATATTCGCAAACCTTTCAATCTCAATAATTGGATTGCTGAAAACAGACATCTTCTCAAGCCTCCCGTAGCCAACAAAAATCTGTATCCTGAAGGCACTGACTACATCGTCATGGTAGTAGGCGGTCCCAATGCTCGCAAAGACTATCACTACAATGAAACTGAAGAACTCTTTTATCAGCTTGAAGGCCAAATTACAGTGCGCATTCAGCAAGAAGGGAAACCGGTAGATATTCACCTCGGTCCCGGCGATATGTTTCTGCTACCTCCAGGAGTGCCTCATTCTCCAATGCGTTCAGAAGGCTCAGTGGGATTGGTCATTGAGCGGGTTCGTGAAGGCAAGGGATACCAGGACGGACTGCTGTGGTTTTGTGAAAAATGTAATAATAAACTGCACGAGGTGTATTTCGAACTTCATAACATCGAAAAAGACTTCCTCCCTCACTTTCGCGAGTTTTATGGATCGGAAGCCTTACGCACGTGTGACCAATGTGGATGCACAATGGAAGCTGATCCTCGGTTTGTATAACCTTTACATTAACTGAATATAACTGACCCCAAACCAAAGCTTTCCAACAGACAAGCGCTTATCAGGTTCAGTTTTCATCCCATTCATATTTGAATGGACTTTTTGAAGGTTTGGATGGTGGTGGTACTGTGTCGGCTTGAATTTCTTTGGTTTTGGTGAGCAATTGATTTCTTGAGCGTACGAGTTCAGCTTTGATGGGGGTAATACGCGGCTGGTCTGTAGTTCCGGATATCCGAATCCAGATACGTGCACCATTGTCATCTTCTTCAAACACAAAATCATTTACAGAGCGATTTCTCTTTCGTTTTTGGTATAAAACATCACTTAGACTAAGACCTACTTTATATTCTATTGTATTTTCAAAACTGTGTGTGCCCTCCAAAATCAGATTTAGCGCATTGGATCGAATTTCAAATTGTGGTATTCGTATCATCTGATTTTCAATATTCAGTTTGTTAATAAGTTCTTCGAAGCGGATATCTTTTAACTCATCTATGTCTGCAAACCGGCCAAGAGCTTCTATTGGTTCAAAATTAATCAATCGCCCATCGCTTACTCTAACATCCATATTGGCATTCAACATTTTAAAATCAGGTTCCAATTCGTAAGATAAAGGCAAACTGAAATGCACCACCCCCGATAATCGGCCAAATAAGTTCTTGTGAGTCAGGGAATTTTGTTGAAAGTCATTAAATCCTAGCATGAGCTGAGAAAGGTCTATCTTTCGCAAATGAGCCTTTCCTTTCATTATCCATCCGGCAGACGTAGCATTTAAGATTCCGGCGAAATCCAGCGACCCACCGAAAAGGTTCATCTCGAGACTTTTTATTTCGATATCATTCCCCGATTTGATTATTACAGCTTGTATATCCTTGCATTTTAATTGCTCAGCAACATATTCATCGATCAACAGGTTTAGGTTGATCCTCAATCGATTTAGCACCGCCAACGGCGATTCATTTAGGTTTGATTCTGATCTCCAGAAAAATTCGTCGTATTTCTGAATATAAAGCTGTCCTCCGACGTCGAGTAAAGCAGAAGAATCCACTATCCACGAAGCAAAACCACCAATTTGGAGGTCTGCATCGACAACGCGATCATTGACTGTCAGTTTTTGTCGAAAGGCGAAGCCGCGGTTGTCGATCTGTAAGCTCAGCGATGGGATCATGACCGTGTTTTGTCCAAAAGCAAGTTCTAAATTATCAGAGCTTAAGGTGCAGTCAAATTGCACAGGAATAGAACTATTTTTTTGTTTAGACCCTTCAAGAAGGGTGTAGCCAAATGTTCCCGATGCATGAATATGTCCTTTTCCCTTGAGGAGGCTTTCGGCATCTATCAATCGTGCGATTCCGATCGGCTCACCATTCATCGAAAAACTTCCAGAAATGATTGTATTTTTTTGATGATTTATCTGAACATTACCTGCAATTTTTACACCGGTACTTTGACCCATTAAGTCAGTGATTGACACACTTATGCCTTTGGTGTTAACAATTGCTTCTCCTGTAAACTTCAATTCGTCTATCTGAATAGATTCTTTACCGATTACCAAATGTTTGCCATGTGCATTAAAATCACATACAAAACTCCATTTATCACCTGAGTATGTGCCGGTAATGGTAGTTGAAATCACGTCTTTTTTAAGTTGGTAATTTAGAGCTTTATCTTTCAATAAATTTTGCACAAGTGGTTTTGATAAAATAGGCTGATTCTTTATTTGCAAACGAAATTCATGGTCTGAATTTTCGATATAGTAGTTCAAATCCAAATTTATGTCATCGATATATGCTTTGTTTAGTTGTAATTTTAAAGAATCTTTACTTAACTGAAGAAATGCTATTGCAGAATGATTAAGAGGTTCTTCGACTGACCAATCTTGCATTTTAAAGTATATATTTTGAGCATTCCATTGTGCTTTTATCTGAATGAAATCGAGGTAATTCGCAGACAGCACAGAATTAAAAACCATTTGAGAAGTGAATATTTTTTCTTTGAAATCACTGTAAGTAATCTGAATATTTTTCAGGTGTAATCTCTCAATTTCGAATGGGGAGGACACGGAAGATGTATCCGTTTTTACAATAGAGAAATTGTTTGTCCCGTCTTCAAATATTTTAATATGCATATATCCATTATCAATTCCGATTTCATTGATAAAATATCTGGAAAACAAGACATCTGCCAAAGAGAAACGGACAGATACTTTTTCAGTATTTAAAAGCAGTTCGGGATCTCGAATTGCAGATTCCGTACATCGAACATCTGTAAACACAACTGAAATGCGTGGAAAGTGCCTGAAACTCACCTCCACCTTATGCACATCTATGGGTACTATCAGATGCTCATTGAGCTGTCGAATTGCCGCATTGATGATTGCATCTTTCCGATTATAAATATATACGGATATACCTACTGAAATCAGTAAAAACAAACCACCTATCCAGATAGTAATTCTTAATATTTGATTAATCCACTTCATTCAATCAATTAAACGAAAAGAATGGGGATTATATCATTTTGATATAGTTAATTTCCTGGGGTGTCAGAAATCTGTAGTGCCCGCGAGGAAGATTTTTTTTGGTAAGTCCGGCAAACATAGTGCGGTCCAACGCTTCTACATTGTATCCAAGGTGCTCAAATATTCTTCGGACAATTCTGTTTCTTCCAATATGCAGCTTGATCCCCACTTGATTGCGGTCCTTGCCCTCCACGTACTCAATTTCATCCACAGGAGCAGGGCCATCGTCAAGAATCAATCCTTTGCGTATTTTTTCCATATCTCCGGGTGATACATTTTTATCAAGGACTACATGGTAAAGTTTATGAGCGCCATGAGAGGGATGTGTTAGCTTTTTTGCAAGATCTCCGTCATTGGTCAACAGCAGCAGACCGGTGGTTTGGCGGTCAAGCCTCCCAACCGGATATATGCGTTCTTGACATGCCCCGGCTACCAATTCCATTACATTTTTCCTTGCCTTTTCATCTTTGGTCGTTGTAATGAAACCTTTGGGTTTATTAAGAAGTATATATACCTTTTTTTCACCTTTTATTGTGCTCCCGCCATATTTGACGATGTCTTTATCGGGATCTACGCGTACTCCAAGTTCGGTGATGATTTTTCCGTTGACTTCAACAAGACCTTGCCGTATGAGTTCGTCCGCTTCACGCCGGGAGCAAATTCCTGCATTGGAGAGAAATTTATTCAGGCGGACACGGCTGTCCTTAGATTCTGCGACATTTGGCTCTGATGGGTATTTGGGTTTGGGTATGTAACCGTATTTACTAGGTTTATCGCTTTTGTTCCAAGTATTTGATCTTACATCATCCTTGGATCGACTCGATTGATTGTTAAATTTTTTTTTTGCAACGTTCGAATTTGTTTTTTTTTCTGAAAAAGAGGGCTTGTTTGAAAAATTTGGTGAACTACCTGTTTTTCTCTTTTCGTCATTGTTTGAAAATTTTGGTTTTCCCTCCCGGGAGAAAGGTTTGCCGGATCGGTCACCACTTCTATTGTCCCACTTGTTCATATAGTGCTTAATATAACGCAAAAGTAGTTAAATTAAAAAGGTATTTGCCTACATAAAATATATTCTAATCAAAATCATACTTTAAATCATCTAAGGTTGCCTCTTTTGTGCCAAATAAAATTCATGAACAAAGTTGAGAAAGCTTAAAAACTTTATCAGCAGGAATACATCTGCAGATTCAGTGGCATCATCAGTACTGAGGTCAGCTTCCTCTACATTGTTTTACTACCGGTACTTCAGGCATCAAATATTGGGTAATCCCTTTCGAAATTTCCTGGAGTTGTACATCGAGCCGGTGGGGTATTGCAACCTGCGCTGCCGCTGGTGTGCCCTGGATCATTCAAAGCCGAAAAAGCGCATGGATATTTCAATTTTTCAGAATATTGTGGATGAGATCCTGAAGGATAAACGTCTTCAATCAATTCGGTGGATTCATCTGCACAATGGAGGCGAGAGTACTTTACATCCACAGTTGGAAGAGATGCTGAAGATCGTATCTCATGCTAAAATGAAAGCTTCCAAAGGCGGAATTAATTTCCCCAAGGTCAGTCTGCTGTCAAATGGTACTGTGTACAGACCATCCCTCGCAGATGCCATAAGGAACTACGGATCTCTCAATTTGCTAAGATTCAGCATGGACGGAGGCTCTCCAGAATCGTATGAATATATTCGAAATCGAGCCCGTTGGGATGTATTTCGCGAAACGGTTTTAAAATATATTGAAGCTGTCCGGGCTTCGGAAATACCTCCACAGATTGAATTTATTTGCCTCATTCAGAACCATCTAAAACCAAAGGACCTAAAGCGCAATCCCGAATTTTCGAAGTTCTTGCGGCTTTCTGACGACTATGAGGTTCGCTATGCCCACGATTGGGGTGGTCAGCTTCCCGGGACTTCAAAAGCGCTGCCCTACCCTCTTCCACTTCACCGGAGAGGTTGCCGGCTTTTGCTCAACAGTCTGGTACTACTGGCAGATGGAAGTGTCACAGTGTGTTGCGCAGATTTAAATGGCAAGGGCTTTATCGGTACATATCCTGAAAACTCTCTTGCGGAATTATATTTAAATATAAAACGTAGCCAGATGCTACACAAAATAGCCAGGGGTCGCAATGCAGATATATCACTGTGCAAATCTTGCGGGGGCTTTTAAACCCGTTTTCTTTCTGAAGATCGAACTTTTTCAGAAGCTAAAGACTACATTTGCCTTCCACCAGCTTTTTTGAGCTGTTTTTTTACATATTCGTACAACTTAATCTGGGCGCGAATTTTCGGACCGGGATGCTTGCGGTATGCATTTTTAACTTCCCACCCATGCAGTCGGGCCTTACAGTTATCCTTCCAGAGGATATCCAGATGATCTTGTATCTCTTTTTGAATCCTGGGGTCATAAATCGGACAGGAAACCTCCACGCGGTATTCAATGTTGCGGGTCATCATATCAGCTGATGAGATGTAATACTTAGGTGCACCTGCATTGGCAAATACCATCACCCTGCTGTGCTCAAGAAAACGGTCCACAATGCTTATAGCTTCAATATTCTCGCTTAATCCTTCCTTGCCAGGGATCAATGAACAAATTCCTCTTACGATCAAACGTATTTTGACACCCGCTCCGGATGCCTGGTACAGCTTTTCGATAATTCCTGTGTCTGAAAGCGAATTGAGTTTCCAAAAAATATATGCTTGTTTGCCTTCCTGAGCATTCTTAATCTCATTATCTATCAGCTCGTTGATTTTAAGGCGTTGATAATGTGGGGATACAATAAGATGTTGATATTGAAAAACTTTATAATTGGTCTTGAAAAATTCAAAAATTTTGACCACATCCCTTGTGATGCGGGTATCTGCTGTAAGAAGAATGTAGTCTGTATAGATACGAGCCGTACTTTCATTAAAATTTCCGGTACTTACGATTGCAAAATGCTCAGTCTTTTCCTGGCGAATCCTAGTAATATGCACTAATTTGGAATGAACTTTAAGGCCGGTAACTCCAAAGATGACTTCTATGTCCTCGTTTTTAAGCTCTTCTGTCCATTTTATGTTGGCCTCCTCGTCAAACCGCGCCTGTAGTTCAATTACCACGACTACTTTCTTACCATTTCGTGCCGCATTTTTTATGGCAGATATCACCCTGGACTTTTCCGCAAGCCTATAAAGTGTGATTTGAATCATAACCACATCGGGATCGATCGCTGCCTCGCGCAACATCCGAATCACATACGAAAAAGAGTGATACGGCTGAAAAAGCAATATATCCTTGCGAACTACCACATCCATTATGCTTTTGTTGAGGTCAAGGTCCGGGTGATTGAGTGGTGGCAGCGGTTTATTAACGGATACAAATTCCTCTATTTCTGGAAATTTCATCAGATCCTTCTTATTGTGATAGCGCCCTCCAGATGCCAGGCTATCATAATTGTCAAGCTGCATCCTGCTCATCAGATAGGAAAGAAGATCTGATGGTATTTCTCTGTCATAAACGAAGCGCACAGGATCACCCGTTTTTCTGCTTTCCAGGCTTTGGCTCATCTTATCGATGAAACTTTTGGAAATATCATTTTCTATGTCTAACTCAGCATCACGGGTGATTTTGATGGTATATGCTTCGAATTTGTAGTTGTTGAAAATGAAAAATATGTAATTCAAATTGTACCTTATCAAATCATCGAGATACATAAAATAACGTTTGCCGTACTTTGGCAATTCAACAAATCGACCAATATATTCAGTAGGTAATTCGATTAACGCAAAGAAGTTCTTGCTTGTATCTGATTGATTTTCTGCTTTAATGGCTAGATAAATGGATTTGTCTGTGAGTTGTGGAAGTGGTCTTTTAGGGTTTAGAATCAATGTAAAAACAGCCGGACTTACCTTGTCGATAAAAAACTGACGAACATATTCTTTTTGTCCTGAGGTCAGGTTTTTTTCGTCCAGAATTGAAATTCCTCTTTCATTTAGTTCTTTAATAAGGGCATCATAGATGGCCTCAGCTTCCTGCTGCTGCTCGTTGGCAATATGACTTATTGTCTGAAGAAGTTTGTCCGGGGGAAATCCACCTAACTCTCGACTTGCTTTTTTGCCAAACATGCTCATCCGTTTAATTGTCGCATAACGCACCCTAAAGAATTCATCCAGATTGTTTGAAAAAATCCCGATAAATCTCAGCCGCTCTACCAGAGGTACGGTGGGGTCGGCAGCCTCCTGCAGTACACGGGCATTAAAGTCCAACCAACTCACATCTCTCGGTATATACCGATCTATCTGAAGCAGTTCTTTTTTCTTTTTTTTGTTCATTCGATTAGATTAAGGTTTACGACGTTTTTTGGGATAGTCAAAAAACCTGAGATCAGCCTTAGTATCAATTGCTGCCCAGTCGTCGGTGCTATATACAAGACATGCAATTCCGGTAGTAGGTACATTGTCAATATGGTGGTTAATGGCGTGGTTTACAAAATCGGTAATTCCCGGATTATGAGCGAATACCATAATTGTCTTATAAGTATTGTTTATGCGCTTGATTACATCTCTGATTTGCCAATATGGGGCATCATACAACTGATTCTCAATTTGAATTTTTGAAAACGGTATTCCAAATGATCTCGAGAAAATCATGGCCGTATGCAAGGCACGAGTTGCAGGACTACTAACGATCAAATCGGGCATTTCTCCATTCTCCCTAAGATATTTAGCTGATTCATATGCATCATTTACACCTCTGCCATTAAGTGGTCTGTCCAGATCCGGTATGTTGTCAAAATCCCAGCTCGATTTCGCGTGGCGGATAAGATATAATGTTTTCATGACGTATTTGTATTTGATAAACCTACACCTTAGGTTATTCTAAGCGACTCTGCAAAAGTCCATTGTAACGTACTAATATTAATTTTTTTTCAATTAATTAAAGAAAATATAACACTAATTAAATCTGCTTTATTGCCAAAAAAATGATTCTATGCAAATGAATCCATTACCCAAAGCAATTTTGATATGGTCAAGTTGTTTGTATACATGGTCTGAAATTATCAATCACATCACTGCTTATTTCATAGAAATCTAATACCTAGTAACTAAGATTCTTTTGCTAAAAAATAAAAAAATGAGATAAACGTTTTAAACGGAAATAAATTTGGACAGTTTTTAGTTCTAAAATTTAAATCTATTGAAAAAAGTATTAATTATATTTTTCTCTCTTGGTTTGGCAGCTGCCGTTGTTGGTATATATTTCTATTACAAACCGGTAAAAAACCTGGCAAACATCACGCCTGACATTACAGTCCCAACATCTGATGAACTGGAAGCTATACTCACAGAAATACTTCAAAATCCGGATGAATATGTTGGAAAAATCATAGAATTTCAAGGTGTTGTAAATGAAATTAATATCTCGCAAACAGGCGGAGGCTATCTTTTGATGGAGGTTGAAAGCCCTAAGGTCATCATCAATGCCCAATTGGATCACAGGGTGAATGAGTCCACTCTTCAATCCGGCGCTGTGTGTAGGGTACGGGCAGAATTTACAGGCATGGAAGAAGACCTTATTGACCCTGATTTTTACATTTTGTATTTTAAACAAACCGCACTAATAAATTTTAATTAATATGACTCAGTTAGTTAGACATCACGCACTTTTATTGCTGTTTTTTATGGTATGCCTTACCATTGAAAGTCTAGGACAGAAATATCTAACTCGTAACGGATATGTCCACTTCAAGAGCAATGCAAAGGTCGATGATGATGTGGAGGCAGTAAACCGTTCCATGGCATGTGCATTTGACTCGAAGACCGGAGAAATTGTTTTTAATGTACTGATAAAAAACTTTACATTCCGGAAAGCGCTTATGCAAGAACACTTCAACGAAAATTACATGGAAAGCGATAAATTCCCACGTGCCACATACAAGGGAATCATTGCCGATCACTCGAAAATCGATTTTTCAAAAAACGGTAAACACAAGGTTAAACTTATCGGTACTCTCACCATCCGCGATATTCCAAAATCCAGAGAAGACAGCGCAGAACTCGAAATTCGCGATGACATGATTATCATCACATCTATATTTGGGGTAGCTTGTGCTGATCACGACATTAAAATACCTAAATTGGTAGAAGACAAAATTGCAAAAGTCATAGATGTGGATTTTCAAGTCGAACTAAGGGAAGCACCTGGTAAATGAGAGGATACATATCGGCTGGTCTTGCACTCATTGGATTGAGCCTGTCTGCACAAAGCGATTTATTTGACTTACTGGAAGAGACCGCACCAGAGAAGAAGGCAGAGAAAGAATATGTATTTGCCACATTTAAGGGCACAAAGGTCATCAACAACCAGAGTAATGAGATCCCTGCAAAAGGAGTCATGCAGTTCATGATTTTGCACCGATTTGGTAGTTTTAACAATGACTTTTTTCACAACTTTTTTGGCCTTGACAATGCGCAAGTACGCATGAGCCTGGACTATTCGCCACTCTCCTGGCTCAATGTAGGATTAGGGCGGGCAAGCCTCTTTAAGATGTACGATGCCTGGTACAAAGCACCGGTCGTACGTCAGGTTAAAAACGGTTGGCCAGTTGGTATTACCTTGTATGGGAGTGTCAACTATATGGGGAGTCGCTGGCCAAATGACGGTCTTGAGCGATTGGTTACAGACAGGCTAATTTACATGAATCAAATCCTCTTAACACACAAAGCTGGCGATAATCTTTCAGTACTTGTAGCTCCTGCAGCTGTGCACTATAATCTGCGTCAATCAAACCAGCAGCCCAATACAGTAGGTGCAATAACCATTGGTGGGCGTTACAAGCTCAACAAAAGAGTGACTTTAAACGCAGAATATACCCCCATGATTAACCGAAATCTAAGCTGGGATGGATCTCAGTCCGCACCCTTCAACAATGCTCTCAGTGTAGGCCTCGACATTGAAACCGGGGGCCACGTCTTTCAGCTACACCTCACCAACAGCCGGGGGCTTTCTGATCCGGTATGGATGACTCAGACTACCGGTGATTGGCTCGATGGCGAAATTTACTTTGGATTTAATATATCGAGAGTTTTCACCCTTAAACCTCCAAAAATCTGAAAGTCATGAAGCGTGCCCTTTCATTTGGAACTCTCCTTATCTTAGCTCTGACCGTACTCCAGTATTGCACCAGACGCAATGAAGAAGACCTTAAATCAATCTGTTTCGAATCAGAGATTCTGCCTGTCATACAGGCCAACTGTGCCAGTGCGGGATGTCATGACGCGATAACTGCTGCAGATGGTTATGACCTTACTACCTACAAAGGAATGATGCGCGCTGTAAAGCCGGGAAATGGAAGAAACTCAAAAATTGTGAAAGTAATGCTTGATGATGAGGATGATCGCATGCCTCCGCCTCCTGCAGCCCCAATGAGTCAGGATTTTATTAACCTGATGATTCGATGGATTGACAACGGAGCGGCCAATGTGACTGGCTGTGCAGATGCAAACACATGTGATACCTCAGAGGTTTCGTATGCCAAAGATATACAACCTGTTTTGCAAAGCTATTGTGTGTCTTGCCATACCGCGTCTGCACCTTCCGGCGGAGTTGTACTCAATACGTACCAGGGCGTTAAAACTGTGTCTGACAATGGGAAATTGGTTGGTTCTGTATTTCATCTTCCAGGATACTATGCAATGCCTCCCTCAGGAATCAAATTGCCGGACTGCGATCTTCAGAAAATCCGTACATGGGTAAATAATGGCGCACCAAATAATTAACAAATTTCCTGTAGAAGGTTCTATACTTTAGGAAATGTTTTTTCTGTACTTCATGGGGTTTTTATGTTTCTTTGCCTCCGTTCGAAGGTACTATGATTTCCTCCTGGATTGCAGCAGCACGGTTACGAACCTTGCCCCTATCGGTAAGCGGTATCTTATTGGGCACGCTGATAGCCCGAGTCGAAACAAAAATTGATTGGTCTATATTTTGGCTTTCGCTACTCACGGCCATCTTGTTTCAAGTGCTAAGCAATTTTGCCAATGATCTAGGAGATGCATTGTCAGGCGCTGACAACAATCGTAAAGGTGAGGCCCGCATGGTCGCCTCAGGATTGATCTCTCCTCGTGATATGAAATTATCAATTTTGGTTACCGGATTTCTTTCTCTTCTATCGGGTGGTCTTCTGCTCCACATAGCCCTTCGCGAAGTTTCGATCTGGATTTATGGTTTTTTTTTGTTGCTAACAGTTTCGAGTGTGTGGGCTGCGGTAAGTTACACATATGGTGCTTTTGCATACGGATACAGACGGCTAGGAGAAGTATTTGTCATTCTTTTTTTTGGCCTGGTAGCAGTGTGCGGGAGCTATTTTTTACAGACCAATTATTGGAACAGTTGTGTACTTATACCGGGATTCTCAGCAGGCATGCTTGCATCAGCTGTGCTCAACCTTAACAATATGCGCGATCTCCACACAGATTTCGCCAGCGGAAAGCGAACAGTAGCCAACCTTCTTGGCTTCAAATACTCAAAATACTACCACATAATACTCGTGACAGTTCCTATGATTCTCACAGGTATATTTATTAAATCCTGCAGTTACAGCCCTTATTCCTATCTGTACCTTCTGATATTGCCTGCTCTGGTCGCTCACTGTGTTAAAGTATTTAGAACGACCCAATGCGAAACATATGATTCAGAACTAAAGAAGATGGCGTTGCTGACCCTTATCTATGTTCTGAAATTGAGTTTTGGTATAAATATATAAGTCCAACCGATATGAAAACTTTAAAAATCATCCCTCACACGCTCATTTTCAAATTCGACGCCCGAACCAGCCGAGGCACAATGACCGATCGCCAGGTCTGGTATTTTGTCCTTGAAGAAGAAGGGTTCTACGGGATTGGGGAGGCTGCCCCTGTGCCTGGCTTAAGCAAAGATGATATAGCAAATTGGGATGCCAAACTCCAGTGGCTGACAGACCATATAAACGATGAGGAAAAGAAAATAAAATCTGCACTTAAAGACTTTCCGGCACTCTATTTCGGATATGAGATGGCCATGAGAAGCATTGATTGCGACCATCCAATGATGTTGTACCCCTCAGTTTACACGACCGGCAGAGCCGGTATCCCTATCAATGGACTTATATGGATGAATGAAGCTGATCACATGCAGGCACAGATCGATCACCTCATCGATGAAGGTTTTACAATATTGAAAATGAAAGTTGGCGGGATTGATTGGGCTGAAGAAGTCAGATTGATTAAAGAACTTCGCAAAAAATATGACTCCACAGAAATACAGCTCCGACTCGATGCAAATGGTGCATGGACACCCAAGGAAGCTATTGAAAAACTCAATCGCTTGAGTGAGCTGGAAATTCACTCCATAGAACAACCCATTAAACCCGGTCAATGGGAGCAAATGGCAAGACTCTGCGCCGAGAGCCCGATTCCTGTCGCATTAGATGAGGAATTGATCGGAATCACTGAACTGAAAAAGAAAAAAGAACTTATCAACAGCATCACCCCTGACTATCTCATTATAAAACCCACCTTGTTAGGTGGGTTTAAGGCATCAGAAGAGTGGATAAAACTGGCAAAAGAAAATGGAATTGACTGGTGGGTAACAAGCGCACTGGAAAGCAACGTAGGACTCAATGCCATCAGTCAATGGGTAGTTACTCAATTTCCGAATATGCCACAAGGCCTGGGTACAGGTGGATTGTTTGAAAACAACATTCCCTCGCCCTTGCAGGTCAGAAAAGGAAAATTGCTCATTGATCCCACATTGACCTGGGATTTATCTATTTTTAATCTTTAATTTTTGAATTAATTCTACATGAAAAAAACAATCTTCTCTCTGCTCGGCATCCTCTTTGGATTTCTGACCGTAGCCCAGCCTCGGAATATCCTTGTAAATGTAGATTATCAAAGCAAATTAGGTACTTGCGAACCTTCCATTGCCATCAGCAGAAAAGACCCCTCAAAGATGGTAATCGGCACAGTGCTTGACGGCATTTTTTACAGCAGCGACGGCGGCAAAACCTGGAAAGGACGTCAGCATAAGTCGCTATACGGTGTATGGGGAGATCCGGTTGTAATAGCTGACTACAGAGGAGACTTTCACTATTTACACCTATCCGATCCTACGGGTATGAACTGGAAAAGTGATGAAATTCTGGACAGAATTGTAGCCCAATCCTCTTCTGATAACGGAAAAACATGGACTGCCGGCTCCTTTCTTGGATTTAACCCTCCGAAGAAACAAGACAAACCATGGGCGGTCGTGCATCCCACCACTCACACCCTACATGTATCATGGACTCAGTTTGACCGATACAATAGTCCGGATACTAATGATAATAGTTATATAATGTATTCGAAATCAGTGGACGGTGCCAATCACTGGTTCCCAGCCATACAGATTTCAACCATTCCGGGCAATTGTAAGGACAGCAATGCGACCGCAGAGGGGGCTATACCGGCTGTGACGTCCGACAGTTCTGTATTTGTAGTCTGGAGTCGAAACGACAGCCTCTGGATCAATTTTTCACACGATAATGGTAAAACCTGGCTCGACCGCGAAAAATTTGTTTTTCCGCATCGGGGTGGATGGAGCATGAGGGTACCGGGATTAAAACGAGCCAATGGAATGCCTTATCTGATGGCTGATGTCTCCAAAAGTGTTCATAGAAATAATCTCTACCTCACATGGATAGACTGGGATCCGAAGAGCAATGAATACTATGTAATGTTTTCAAGAAGTGAAAACAAAAACGGAGAATGGAGCCCCCCTGTAACGATCAGCACAGGAGCTAAAAACCTCGCGCGCTTTGCAGTAACCGGCTGCGTAGATCAATCCAGCGGTATTCTGTACATCTTGTACTATGAACAAATAAAAACTGACAAACCCGAATACCGTGTCGTACTCCAATGGAGCAATAACGCCGGACGAAGCTGGAATCAACAAATAATCAATAAAACGCCTGTTAGAGTTTCTGATAAAGTGTTTTTTGGAGATTATAATCATATAGATGCATGGAAAGGACAAATTCGACCAGTGTGGACTACTTTTGACGGAGTGACCACCAATGTTTACACAGCTCTTATTACACAATACAATCTGGATTTAGACCGATATCTTTTTTTTGTTTATTGAAGAACAGAAATCACCGCATACTTCAACATGAAATAGCCTCATGCTATAAATCGAAAAAAAAATTCACAAAAAACGTTAAATACAATTTTTGTCATGTTTTTCTATTTTTAATGATTCTATTTTTGCAGTTTAAAATAAGTCTAAATAAATGAAAACGGTTGCGTGTTTAGAGACTGGCCAAACTGCAGTAATATGTGAAAACGGATTGGAAAATATTCCTCTCAAGTTATTAGAAATGGGATGCCTGCCGGGGAATGCTGTCACATTGGTCCGAAAGGCACCGTTTAGCGATCCGATTTGTATTAGTATCAACGGTAGTCAATACATCATCCGAAAGGATACGGCTCACATGATACCGGTGAGCGTGGATATTCAGGAAGCAATTACAATGTGATCCTAAGCAGAGTCGTATCCGAAAATTCTGGCTTATCGTTGAAGAAAACGCTTAAAATAGCCCTTGCCGGCAATCCCAATACCGGAAAGACATCTCTCTTTAACCTTCTAACAGGCCTCAGACATAAAGTTGGGAACTATCCGGGCATTACCGTTGAAAAAAAAGAAGGCCTGGCGACAATTTCCCGTCATTTGCAAGCGGTCATCCTAGACTTACCGGGTTCGTACTCTCTTCATCCTACCTCAGCTGATGAACAAATCGCATACAACATCCTGCTTGATGAAAAAAATCCCGATCATCCGGACCTGGTTATTTATGTGGCCGAGGCCGAAAACCTGAAACGAAATCTGTTTCTTTTCTCCCAAATCAAAGATATTGGACTACCGGTTATTCTGGCCATCAATATGATGGATAAGGTCATTAAAAAAGGGATTTCTATTCATACAGAGACTTTAAGCACAATGCTGAAAGTTCCTGTCGTAGCTATAAGTACTCGCAAAGAAACGGGTATAGATCAACTCAAACAAACCATAGCTCATCACACTGAATTTGATACCTCGCCAATGACCGACCTAGCGGAAATGAAAAAACGCTTAGCGGCAGAAAAAATCAAAAGCGCATTTCCAAATGTCAATTTATATAAAATTTGGTTATTTCTCACTCATAAAGAACCAATAAAATTTTTGACAAAATCCGAATGGCAGAATATCCTTGACATTCGAAGTGAAATCTCGGATTTAAAACGAATCCAGCAGCGAGAAACCATTATCCGATATCAAAAAATTCAAGATGTTCTACACGCTTCTTACCGGATAGACAGACTACAAGGCAATGATCTACGAGCCAGACTTGACCGGATTCTGATTCACCCTGTTTTGGGATATGTCATTTTCGCGTGTATTCTGCTTCTCATTTTTCAATCATTATTTGCATGGACCAGTGCACCTATGGATTGGATAGATGGACTTTTTGCAACTTTTGGGGGATGGTTGGGCAGTGTATTACCGGAGGGACGTTTTACAGACTTAATTACTGATGGTATTATTCCCGGCATAAGCGGCATTGTCATCTTCGTGCCACAAATTGCTGTTCTTATTTTTTTTATATCTCTACTCGAAGAAACCGGTTACATGAGCAGGGCTGTGTTTCTCATGGATAAAATCATGCGCCGGTACGGAATGAGCGGCAAAAGTGTACTGCCTTTAATATCCGGAACTGCTTGTGCTATCCCGGCAGTCCTGTCTACACGAAATATTGAAAACTGGCGTGAACGGCTCATTACCATTTTGGTGATTCCATTTACGACATGTTCTGCCAGATTACCGGTTTACACAATTCTCATTTCATTGATTATTCCAAAAAAGTCGTATTTAGGCCTGTTTAATTTGCAAGGTCTTGTGCTGATGGGTCTATACATGCTTGGATTTTTTATGGCATTTTTTTCTGCTTTTGTATTAAATAAAATATTGAAAAGAGAACACGGCAATTTCTTTGTCATCGAGCTGCCAGAATACCAATTGCCTTTGGTTAAAAATGTAATTTATTCCGTTTGGGACAAGACACGTTCCTTTGTATTTGAAGCAGGAAAAATCATTTTATCTATATCGATCATATTATGGTTTCTGGCTTCTCATGGAGGCCGCCCATTTCAGAATTATGAATTGCTGTCTAAATCCTCTGCCGGCCTGTCTTTAGATCACGAGAAGCAGCAGGATGAACAAGAAGTGGTCGCTTCTGCACTTCTGGAACATTCCTATCTCGGTATTTTAGGCAAATCCATCGAACCTCTCATCAAGCCTCTCGGCTATGACTGGAAGATTGGAATTGCCCTGTTAAGTTCTTTTGCAGCCAGGGAAGTATTCGTAGGTACATTGGCAACCATCTACAGCGTCGGTGATACAGACAACAGTTTTGATACCGTCCGAAATCGAATGAAAATGGAAAAACGAGATGACGGTAGTCCGGTGTTCAGTTTTGCGACCGCAGTCTCACTGTTATTGTTTTACGCTTTTGCGATGCAGTGTATGAGTACTCTTGCAATCGTCAAACGTGAAACAAATTCCTGGAAATGGCCGTTAATTCAATTATTTGGTATGAGTTCACTGGCTTATACGATATCGCTGATTGTTTATCAGATAATCAAATGAGATGATTCAGGATTTTTTGGTTTATATTTCACTGGCAGCGGCTTTGGTATTTTTGGTTCAAAAGTTCTTTTTTTCCAAAAAATCGACAGGATGTGCCGGCTGCGCTGTGAAGCATGGCGAAAAAATCACCTCAAAATCAAAATTACATTAAGATTATTCCATCTTTCAATACAGGGATATGCATACATTTATTGAATGAATATACGCCTTTATTTAATCCTCTCATAAAAAACGCCGGACTGGATTTGACAATTATGGAATACACAATTTAAGTTCCATCAAAATGATCTATGAATGAGCATTCATCCATATAGTAAACCAAAAGAAGCCTTTCATCTGAGAGAGAAAGTGGGCATTTTTTATATAATACCGGCAGTTTAAACCACTACTTTGATCATTCATCCCACCAGAAGCGGGTCTGCATGTCAGGTGCAGGCTGAGGAAAGTTTTTGTTGTTGAGTCGCTCAATCTGCGGATAGATGAGTCTTCGAGGTATTTGGCCATTTGGATTTTGCGGATTTGTCCCGTTGGGATGAGGAGTCAGAGACGGAAATCCCGTACGTCGGTAATCTGTATATGGCTCGTGGTGTGTAAATAGAGCAATATGCTTCTGCACCAATACTTTGTTGAGATCTGAAGCCAAATCGCCGTTAAGTGTGGCATGCTGAGCTATGTAGGCATCAGCCGTATCAGAATTGTAATCCTCACCCATAATTCGACGGAAATTTTCGTGAATCGCCGATGACAACTCTGCCTGTGCCAGTGCTGTCTGACCCTGACGAACGAATATTTCGGCTTTCATGAAATATACCTCCTCATACGGGATGAGTGCAAAAGGCGCTCCGATATCACTTAGTACCAATCCTGGAATGGTATCAGCCGTAAAGGGCTTTCTGTACAGCAATTTGGTTTTGCGCGGATCATTGAGTTCTGTCAGCAGACGTCTGAAGTCCGGATGCACTACCATATTGGGATTGGTCTGAAAATAGATAAATATTGGGTTAGGATCTGTCTGGGTCCCCTGGTATTTATAGATAAGGGCTTCCTGAGGACTCGTGAATGTATTTGACAAGTGATTTAATGCTGCGGTTGTGGCGTTTGGGTCACGCTTTATGGTGTGCAGTGCAATGCGGGCACGAAGGGCATTTGCTGCTTTAATCCATAGAGTGCGATTGCCTCCGTAAAAGAGGTCATCAGTAGAGGGAGAGAAGTTACTTTGATTTTTTTGTAAATCCTCTACTGCAC
This sequence comes from uncultured Flavobacteriales bacterium, assembly GCA_937929815.1. Classification (GTDB taxonomy): domain Bacteria; phylum Bacteroidota; class Bacteroidia; order Flavobacteriales; family Schleiferiaceae; genus Thermaurantimonas. The sequence continues at coordinate 60,742 of CALFUW010000034.1, forward strand.
TGGCCAGTATCTGATCCATGGTGGCATAAATATCCTGCTGTCTGTCAAATCGGGGGCTTGTATTTTCTCTGTCGAGAGCTTCGGAAAAGGGAACATCCCCCCAAAAAGTAGTAAGTACACTCAGACAGTAGGTCATAAGTACCCTTGCCACTCCCGCATAATGAGGTGAACCATTGGCATCTGCCCGGCGAATGATGATGTCTAGATTATGCATTACGCCAATGTAGAAGTCGCTGTACATAAATCCCACAAAGACTTCGTCGACCACATACTGGCTGATCTGCTGCGGCTGAAGCTG
>CALFUW010000035.1 GCA_937929815.1 uncultured Flavobacteriales bacterium
CTGGGTGCAGGTTACAAGTTTTTGATTAAAAATCACTATCTGTTTCAAATCGAGTTTTTCTTCAACAATTTGAATACAAATAAAGCTTCCGGATTTCGGGTGACAGATACTTTTGTCACAGACAAGTATATGGGTATCCGTGCAATGTATTCGTTCGTGAAATTTTAACACTAAATGATGAATTTAGAAATTGATTCAGAGCCTGAAATAATCGACGTCTGGAAAGATAAGCACATTCTTATTCTTGCAGACCAAACGTATAAAAATACGGCTTATTCACTGATCACTTCTGAAATGTTTTTGCCTTTATCTCACAATCTGTTGTTTTGTAAAGATGAAATGATCCTTGTCAAAAACAAGCCTGTAAAAGTCACATTTTTATCTCGATTTTTTAAGCAATATCTTCTGAAAAAATCTGGCATTTTCAATACGCAATACGACGTAATACTTTACCTGGGAGAAAGTGTTCGCCTGTTGCGTCTGATCGAAAAATGGTCTAAAGACAAAGAATTTGTGTATATTGGAAGAAAAGTCACAAAACGTGCGTTGTTGCATTTTGTGCCGGATATAAATTCAGAAAACACCGCCACTTCATTAATTAACATTTTAAAAAAACTCAGTCTATGAACCAACTAAGAGGTACTGGTGCAGCGCTGGTAACGCCATTCAACTCCGCAGGAGATATTGATATAGAATCTTTTAAAAAATTGATCCGATATGTGCTCGATGGAGGAGTAGAATACATCGTCGTAAATGGCACGACAGGTGAAAGTGCTACCACCACTCAAACTGAGAAGATCAGCCTGCTTGAGACAGCCATTGAAGCATGCGAGGGTAAAGCAGGAGTGGTATTCGGAATCGGTGGAAACAATACCCAGGAGGCTGTCAATCAGTTAAAATCTTTTTCTTACAAAGAAGTGCTAGCCATTTTGTCGGTGTCTCCCTACTACAACAAACCTACGCAAGAGGGCATTTATCAGCACTATAAGGCCCTTTCAGAAGCCTCAACACTGCCTTTGATCGTGTACAATGTACCCGGCCGCACATCATCCAACATAGCTGCGGATACAATTTTGAAGATTCAGGCAGATTTTTCGAACATAGTAGCCGTCAAAGAGGCTTCCGGCAACCTTGAACAGATTATGGCGATCATCCAGGGCAGACGAAGTGATTTTCTTGTGCTCTCCGGCGATGACAATCTTACTTTACCCATTATTGCGCTGGGTGGGGACGGTGTAATTAGTGTCTCCTGTCAGGGATTTCCCGGGATTTTCTCACAAATGGTAAGAGATGCACTAGCAGGAAATATCGCTGCAGCAAGGGAAGGGCATTATAAGCTATTTGAAATCACAAAAATGCTATTTGCCGAAGGCAATCCCGGAGGAATCAAGGCAGTACTGGCGCACTTAGGGCTCATCGAAGAACGTTTCAGGTTACCCCTCTGGCCGATCAGCGAAACATTGAGGCAAAATATTGTAAAAGAAATTCAAAAAATTCAACAGAATTAAACAAGGATGGTCTGGCCATTCTTTTAACAGTATGTCGCGCACGATTTTAATAACAGGAGCCAGTGGTTTGATCGGCAGTCTATTGTCATCAGACCTTAAAAGGTACGGATATACGATCCGAACGCTCACTACAAGTGGTAAAGAGGACGAGCATACATTCTATTGGAACCCTGAGAAGGGTGAGATCAATCCAAAAGTTTTTAAGAATATACACACAATAGTTCATCTGGCAGGCAGCACTATTGCTCAGCGATGGACTCCAAAGGCACGAAAGAGCATACTCGACTCTCGGATCAAAGGAGCTAAAATTTTGCTGCAACCTGCTGTAGACAGTGGCCTGAAAAAATTTATCTCCGCATCGGCTATTGGAATATATCCCCAAAACGCTGATGGCATTTATGACGATTACTCCGAACAAAAAGCCAAATCCTTCCCTTCGGAGGTCGTACAGCAATGGGAGGCCGCAGCAGACGAATACCAAAAGCATGGGGTAGCTGTCACCAAGATTCGCACCGGCGTGGTACTCCATCCGAGTGGGGGCGCACTGAAAAAAATGCTGCTTCCTGTAAAGTTGGGTGTCGGTTCACCCATTGGCTCAGGTCGTCAAATGGTCAGTTGGATTCACATCCGCGACGTGGTGAATATTTACATTCAGGCGATCGTCAAGGCTGATATGGTGGGTGTGTACAATGCCACGGCTCCGGCACCCGTGAGCAATAAAGAACTCATGAAAACCCTTGCAAAAGTGTTGAAACGGCCTTTTTTCTTCCCTCCTGTACCGGGATTTTTGCTTAAACTTATCTTAGGCGAAATGGTATCGATCACTCTGGAGGGCAGTGCAGTCATTCCAAAAAAACTTTTGAAGGAGGGCTTTGTCTTTCAATACCCCGAATTAGAAGAAGCACTCAGAGATTTATTGACTTAAATGTCTTTTACGCACCGGCATTGATACCCGGTATGTCCTATATCATTTGTCATTCTTTCGACATCGTAATGCAATTTGCCACCCTCAATGAAAATGCTGATACCAAACTCTCCGCTGGCTTTTGAAGAGGCACTACCCGCAACCCAATAAAAAGCATAGCCTATATCGGACATCTTACCGTTGCTGTTTCTGTATCCGACGGTCTTCAAACCAAACTTTAGGTAATCGCGTATATCCTCCGGTGATGAGGCAAAAAATTTAATCAACTCTTCCCAGTCTTTTAATGTAGGTATTCTCCAGCCTTCGGGGCAGATTCTTCCATCCCTTGTGGAAATTCCATTGTAGAGGTAGGCACCATTATACAAGTAATAGGCTGGTGCCAGCGTGTTAGACCACTCGTCGGGATCCGTAATATTTCGCATCGGGGTGTTGTTTCGAAGCATAGCAGGATTTGAATGTGTAAACATCCAGTACAATCGTCCTATCTTGCGAGCTGTGTAAGCACTGTTTCCCTCAAAAAAAGTTTGAATATCGGCTGATGTTGATGTGGTTGATGATGATGATGTTGATGATGTGCTGGTGGTGGAAGGCCCGGTAGGTTGTGATGTCCGGACTGTGGTTTGCGCAATCGGGGGGCTTTGATTTTCGGTTTTCCTTGAGGGCTGAGATTCAGGTTTTTGACTGCCGGCAGCAAGGAGCTGGTCAGGAGGAATTAAAGTGACAGGTCTGTTTGAATCCCGGGTGCTATTCAGATGTTCAGAAAGCAGTTTTTCATACTTTTCAATTGTATCCTTATGGATCGTCATGCGAAGTAAGTCCTGAAGGTGCATTTGCATTTCTTCTTTATTTTGCAACAAAGCACTCAACCGATACAGCGTGTAACTTTTTGAGAAGTGTGTGTTCATGCTGTCAAGCGCCTGCTGTTTCAGGTTTTTGAAGTCATCCAGTTCCTGATAGCCGGGCAAAGCCAGCAGAGAGTCACATGTCAGGTAAGCTTCCTTAAAATTTTTTTCCGAGATGTGTTTTTCGACTTTGGATTTGAGAGTGACAAGCTCTTTCTCTTGTTTATTTTTATGATACAAATACAAGCCCACGACTCCAATGAGCAGCACACTTACGGCAACTATTCCAACCAACATATTGGTGCGGCCTTTCGGCCGGGAGTGGTGTGTGGTATCGCTAAAATTCTTTTTATCTGAAATGGTCATATCCGGAGTCGGGCTATTAAGGTCTGCGACACTTTGGTCCGAAATCACCGTTTCAAGAGGATTTTTTTGCTTAGAAATTTTTTCTGACTTCTTTTGAGTTGAGGGTTCAATTATACTTGTAGAACGCCCGGAGTACAATGGTTGCTCGGGTTTTATGGGCTTTTCAAGCTTCCAGATGCCATGAGATAAATAGTAGTGTGCTGCTTCCTTGATTTGGATAGCCGTGGGTCTTTTGGAAGGATAGTAATTTAGCATTGCCTGCATCAGTGCGTTTAAGCCGGCTGAATAGGATTCCGGCAATACAGGTAACTCAGATTGAGGCATCAGATGCATCCCTCCCAAACCCATCCATGGAAGAGTAGTTGTGGCCATTTCGTACACCATGACACCTAGCGAAAAGATATCTCCTGAGGGAATAATTTGCTGATTGCTGCTAAAGCGCTCTGGTGGTGCGAAAGATATTGTCTTGCTGTTTTGTACACCTGTAGCCCTTCGAAGAGTACTTCGCATACGGCTGCTAATACCAAAATCTGTAAGCAGATATTTTCCCTTCGAATCGATCAATACATTGTCCGGCTTTACATCCTGATGGATCACATCATTTTCATGAATGTATGCAAGGCCGTCTGCTACCTGAAGCAAAACTCTGGCGATTTCCTCTTCAGGAAGACCATCGGAATCTAAAATCTTTTGATACAAACTTCCACCTGTCATCAATGGAAAGATCAGAAATGGGCGATTTTCCCAAATGTCAAAATGCTTGGCTGTCAGAAGGTGAGGATGATGAAGGTCCATGACTACCATGTACTCTTTCTTAAATTGATGCAAGGCAGAATCATCCAGTCCCGTTTCCTGAGCATAAATTTTAATAGCTACCTGTAAATCTTCGGCTACGTGGTCGATGGCTTTCCACACAACTCCAAAGCCTCCGCTTCCAAGCTTTGAAACCAGTTCATATCGGTTAGAAATGATATCACCAGCCTTCATCTCTGATTCAATGTATTTGTAAGTGAATTACTATAAATCCTAATAGTCGTCCGTACCGGTGAGCTCTTTTTCCATAATATCTGCCTGTCTTGCAGCCATGATAAGGAACTCTTTTAATAAAGTATTACTGATTTCAGCCGGAACTTTAATAGAAAACTGAAGCAGGTAAGGGGGGTCACCACCAAATATTTGCCAGTTTCCGATACTGTACTCATAATTTTTTTCAAGAAGGGAGAAAAGGACCCGATGTGAATAGTCGGTTTTATTTTGAAGTTTGGCTACAGTAGAGAATATCTCTCTAATCTTAAATCCATTGCTCAACTCATACACTTTTGAATTCACAAAGACGAGTTGAGATCTCGAGTCATCTAAATTGAATAATAATTTATAGAATTTAGTACTTTCATCAAAGGAGTATTTCAGGCCAAGTGCATTAAAACTTTGTTCGAGACGACTGTCCTGAGCGTATATACCGCCATTCAGAAAAAACAGTATAAAACCTGAAAAACAAAGATTTCTACGCAGATTTTTCATAACGAAGGATGATTTTAGCCAAAAGTAGGTCGGTGGCATAGGGTCTTCCAGTCATTCATTTGCATTATTTTTTGATCGGTACAGACAAAAAGCTTCTAAATCGAGTATTTGTCAGAAAGCTGATTGATGCTGATGACAGTTGATTTGATGATCTGATCCATTTGTTCAGCGTAATTCTTCATTTTTGATAAAATATAATCTTTTAACTCTTCATCAGAGATCTCATGAATGTGATCACAAATAGCTAAAATGGTAGATAGCGGACCTCTTAGTTCATGACTTTGTGACCAGGCCAATCGCTTGAGAAATTGTACTTGTTCAATAATTTTATTTTCATACAATTTAATGGCTGTAATGTCAGAAATGTGAATCGAAATACCTAAAATGGTATTATTTTCGTCTTGGATCGGAAAGATTTTAAACCTCCAGTATTCATCACCATCTCTTATTTCAAAAATGGTCGAATCGCCTTTCAGTACAGTATCAATTTGCTTCTTAAATGTGTCATGTATATCACTGTATATATAATCAATAGCTGAATCCCCGTACCTTATTTTTTTTCCAAACTTTTTCGCGGTCATTTCAAAGGCTTTTTTATTGGCATACAGCATTTTGAGTTCCCTGTCAAAAATTGCAATGGCTGTGTCTGTACTTTCGTACATGGATTTGAGGTAAAATTTTTGCTGATTCAGCTCTGCTTCATATTTCTTTATATCATTAATGTTTCTGGCCGAATACATCACAGAGCTGATCGTGCCAAGGCTGGATTTTACAGGTATGAATTTAATAAAATACCAAAGACCCTCTTCACTGCCTACCGGAATATTGATCTCATAGAATATCTCTTTATCATTTAAAGCTTCGTTGAATTTTTCGTAGAAAAGGGTTCTTAATTCAGGAAGGATGTATTGGTCGAAATCATCGCCTACTTTAAGTTCTTTTCCGAAGAATAATTTGACTTCTTTGTACGCCTGAGCACTGAAATATTCAACCCGATTTTCTCTTGAAATTATGATGCTCGCTTCGTTGGTAGAAGTCAGCAAGACGTCGAGTTTAAAAATATTTTCGGGAAGGACGATGTGGTTTTTTGAAGCAAAAAGGATTCCCAATCCGATTACAGAAGATTTTTCGGTATTTTTTACTTTGTAAAATTCCCAAACAATGCTCATATCTTCCGGTAAGGATATAGATTTGTAACGTACATTTAAATTTGTGAGGTGTTTGTCCTCTTCGAGTATGGATTGAAAGATTTCAGAAAATTCTTTTTCAGATTCTTCGGATAGAAAATCTGAAAAACGACCTTCAAAATTTTGCTCTATTTTAAAAAGATTACGGAATGCATCATTAAAATGTATCAACGTCATATCCACATCGAATACAACCATGAGCACATTTTTGCTGTCGTAAAGAAAAGTTGAGTTCATCGGTGCTGGTATAATGAATCATTAGAAGTAAAAATAGCTCTTTTATTGCTGTAAAATTTAAATTCAAACTTAAGGAATATGAATGTAGAGATCAAACAAGCATATCAACGGATTTCAAAATATATCTATGAAACACCCGTTCTGACGGATGATTATATCAACGAATTATTGAACAATACGACATACTTCAAATGTGAAAATTTTCAGAAGGTACATGCATTTAAAGCGCGAGGTGCCATCAATGCGGTTTTGAAACTCGATCGATGTGCGCTCAACAAAGGTGTAGCCACCCACAGCAGCGGCAATCACGGTCAGGCGCTGGCCTGGGCTGCGTCATTGGCAGGAGCGAAGGCTTATATCGTCATGCCCGAAACAGCCCCTGAAATCAAAGTAGAATCCGTACGCCGTCTGGGCGGGAAAATTACATTCAGCCAGCCGACTCTTGCCGATCGGGAACGCGTATTGGGTCAGGTACTCGAGCAAACGGGTGCGACGTTTATCCCGCCATACAATTATTTGGATGTCATTGAAGGGCAGGGGACGTGTGCCTATGAGATTTTTAAGTCGGGGGTTATTCCTGATTATCTTCTCGTGCCGGTCGGAGGCGGGGGACTGCTATCCGGCACGGCACTGGCTGCACGGGAGTATTCACCTGAAACTCAAGTAATCGGCTGTGAGCCGGCCAATGCAGATGATGCATACAGATCCTTTCGCCAGGGTGAAATGGTGCCGGTAGGTGAGGCTGATACGATCGCGGATGGCCTGCGCACTTCCTTGGGTGATATTACTTTTGGAATAATCAAAAGTCACGTGCACGATATCGTGACAGTGTCTGAGCAGGAGATCATCGACGCCTGGAGATGGATTACTTTTATGCTGAAGGTGGTCATTGAGCCGAGTTGTGCGGTAGCTGTTGCCGTTCTGCTCAAAAACAAAGAAAAGTTTAAAAGAAAGAAAGTAGCTGTCATACTTACCGGAGGAAATGTAGATCCCGGGAAACTGAGGTTAATTTTGTGAAATATGGAAAATTCAGAACCTACATCCTTTAAAGCCGGATATATTAATATATTCGGTAATCCAAATGCCGGTAAATCAACCTTGCTGAATGCCCTTCTGGGCGAACGACTGGCAATCGTAACCCCTAAGGCACAGACTACCCGCACCCGCATGCTTGGTATACTCAACGAACCAGGGTACCAAATGATCTTCTCCGATACTCCCGGAATCATTGAACCAAAATACGCGCTTCAGGAGACCATGATGAATTCAGTAAAAGAAGCGCTTGAGGATGCTGATGTCGCCCTCCTGATCGTCGTACCCGGAGAAAGAGAAGCAAAAAACAAAGAAATTTTCGAAGCGATTGTTTCAGCAGATATACCACTGATCATAGCGGTAAATAAGGTTGATACCATCACTCAGGAGGAGGCCATATCAGATGCTGAATACTGGAAGTCAGTGGCTCCAAGGGCTGAGGTCTGGCTCATATCGGCGCTGCACGGCTTCAATGTCATCGAACTGAAAAACCGCCTTCGGGAGTTGCTACCGGTGCATCCGCCGTATTTTGAGACGGATCAACTGACCGATAAGTCTGAGCGATTTATCGTATCAGAGGTGATCCGGGAAAAGATTCTCCTGCATTACAGAGAGGAAATACCCTATGCCTGCGAGGTGGTCGTGGAGGAGTTTAAGGAGGAGGGGGACCTGATCCGAATACGGGCAACCATCATTGTAGAGCGTGATTCACAGAAATCAATCCTGATCGGCAAAGGAGGCAGCGCCTTGAAACGGGTCGGGACAGAGGCGCGATTCGCTCTTGAGCACTTCTTTTTGAAGAAAATTTTTCTGGAGCTTTTTGTAAAAGTCGATCAGGACTGGCGGTTTGATGCCAAAAAGCTCAGGCGCTACGGATACAGATGACGCTCTGAGGTCTTAGGTCTGTGGGTGGACTCCTCCTGTGGAGTACGTGGGTATGAAGAGGATCATTATACCATCAATCAAATGGTGATCTGATGATGATGGATGCCCTATTACACGGGTGCTACTGCGGCTGAGGTGGAGTACAGACAGGTCTCCTATGGGGCGATCTGAAAAAAATTACTCAGTAACAGCCCGGTTTTTTTTAAAAAAAACCGGGCGGTACTCTAAAAAAAAAATCTACGCGATTGTAATCGCGGGGTCGAGATATACATCCTGAATGGCGTGTAGAAGTGCCACTCCCTCATTCATTGGTTTTTGGAAAGCTTTACGGCCTGAGATCAATCCCTGGCCGCCTGCCCGCTTGTTAACCACTGCTGTGTACACAGCATCGGCCAGGTCACCGGCACCTTTCGATTCTCCACCTGAGTTAATGAGGCCGGCTCTTCCCATGTAGCCATTGGCTACCTGGTAGCGGGTCAGATCAATAGGGTGATCGCTGGTCAGATGGGTGTATATGCGCTCGTCGAGCTTGCCGTAAGATGAGCCTCCTGTGTTGAGCGCCTTGTAGCCGCCATTGAGTGTGGGAAGTTTTTGTTTGATGATGTCAGCCTGGATGGTTACTCCAAGGTGATTGGCTTGTCCGGTAAGGTCAGCTGCCGTGTGATAGTCTTTGCCGTCGCGTTTGAAGGCACTGTTGCGCGTGTAACACCACAAAATGGTGGCCATCCCAAGTTCGTGTGCGTAGGCAAATGCTTCTGCCACTTCTACAATCTGACGGCTGGATTCTTCGCTTCCGAAGTATATCGTAGCGCCGACGGCCACAGCCCCTAAATTCCATGCATCCTCAATGGTACCGAACATGATCTGATCAAATTTATTGGGATAGGTAAGCAGCTCGTTGTGGTTTATTTTGACAATAAACGGAATCTTGTGTGCATACTTTCGGGCCGTGGAGGCCAGTACCCCAAAGGTGGAGGCCACAGCATTACAACCGCCTTCGATGGCGAGTTTTACGATGTTTTCAGGATCAAAATAGAGCGGATTTTTAGCAAAAGATGCACCTGCGCTGTGTTCGATGCCCTGATCTACAGGAAGGATGCTTAAGTAGCCGGTACCGGCCAGGCGACCGTGGTTGTACAGGGCATGCAGGCTTCGAAGTGTCTGTATATTCCGATTGCTTGGCCCGAAAATTTTATCCACAAAATCCGGCGACGGCAGATGAAGTTGGTCTTTTGGAATGGTATTGCATTGATGGTTGAGGAGGGATTCGGCCTGGTCGCCGAGCAGGGAGACGATGTCTGCGTGGGTCATAACGATTGATTTTAAAATTGTGCTGAGCACAAAGGTAAATTGACTAATACCTGTTAATGCTAATTTTTAGCACGACTTTTTATATTCGTGACAACAAATAAATCATTCGTATCTCAATGCTTCTACGGGGTCGAGATTAGCCGCTTTGTTGGCTGGATAAAAACCCGCGGCAACGCCGGTCACAAAACATAGTAGCAGAGCCAACAGAATCCATTGCCAGGGAGCGGTGAATTGGCCTCCTATGAGGAAGGCGGTCAGATTGCCAATCGCCAGACCAAAAATGATACCGGCCAGGCCACCAAGTTGTGTCAGGACTACTGCTTCTACGAGAAATTGTTGTCTGATGGTGGACTTTCGGGCACCTAATGCTTTGAGAATGCCGATTTCGCGTGTCCGCTCTGTGACAGAGACCAGCATGATGTTGAGCAGGGCAATGGCTGCACCCAGCAGGGTGATCAGGCCAATACCGGTGGCAGCCAGGGTTACGTAGCGAAGATTACTGATAAGAATTTGAGCTACGGAATCACTTTTTGTGATTTCAAAATTGTTTTGCTGAGCGGGTTTTAATTTTTTAATGGCTCGCATGGCAGCAGTGACTTCGCCGATCAGTCCATCCAGCGATTCTGCCGATGGAGCCAGTACATTGATGGCGTACGTTTCGGATGCGCGTTTGAAATTGGCTCTTGCGTTGGCCAGTGGTATGATTACGGTGCGGTCGCCACCAAAACCTGACGCAGCCCCCTTGAATGCCAGTACTCCGACTACCCGATATCGGTTGGATCCGATGCTGATAAATTCGTTGACGACACTGCTCACTCCCGGAAACAGTAAGTCTGAAATATCTCTGCCGATTACGGCGACATAGCTTCCGCGGCTTACTTCCTGGTCACTGAAAAACCTTCCTTCACTGAGGTCATATCCAGCAGTGGTGAGATAATCGCCTTCGGCTGCCCACACCGTAACGTTTGGATTTGATTTTACAGAGCCTCGTTTCACTTCAGCTACGCCGGTAGCGATGTAGGATATGGAATTTACAATGCCCTTTTCGTTTAGATAGGTTGTGAGCTTTCTTGCCTGGGTGAGGGTAATGGGTGGATTTGTACGCACAGGGTTTCTACGTCGGCCAATTTGAATGTTTAGTGCTCTGTTTTGTACGGTAAATGTGGTGGCGCCCAGTCGGCTGAACTGACCGCTTATCGTCTGCTCAATGGCCGAAGTCGATGTGAGAATTCCCACCAGGGCAGTGATGCCAAAAGCTATTATGAGAAGGGTAATGATGGTTCTAAGCCGCTGGTTGAAAATGTTTCGCACCGATTGAATCAGGTTTTCCCTAAATACGATCCACTTTTCCAATGTACTGCCGGGTTTACTAAAACTCAATGATCATGCTTTGAAACGCTTCCAGGTGGAGGAGTATGCGACCGGTTTGTCCGTCAACATCGACAGTCAGCTGGTCGTCATTGGTCAGAAGATCTTTGGCCGGATACCTGCCGGCTGACAACCTCAGGGTACGGATCGCCTCCGGTGAAAGTCGTAAGGCAAGTTTTGAGGCTTTGTCAGAAAAGTTTACGGCGATGAGCAATCGCTTTAATCCCTTGTGCCGGATGTAGGAGTACACTTTATCGTGGTATTCTATCGGATTTTCTGCCCTGTTGTACAGATGCAGATCTATAAACCCACCTGTCAGGGCAGGATGGCTTCGGGCGATGTTTAATAGTGTTTTATAAAAATTTCTCAATTGTTTTTCAGATGGTGACAGGCCTCCTCCATCAAACTTTCCATTATTCATCCACCGCTGGTGAGCGGGTACTCCGATGTAATCAAAGATGCTGGTGCGGGTCGGTTTTCCAAATCCGGCATCTTCGGCAGCGGGTTCGCCGACTTCCTGGCCGAAGTAGATCATCGTAGCGCCCGCATCTACCGTAGCTGATACCACCATAGCGGGAAGTGCTTTTGTGGGATCTCCGGCAAAAGCAGGGCTGGCGATTCGCTGCTCGTCGTGATTTTCCAAAAAGTGCAGCAAGCGCGTTTGGATATCCGCATTTCTCTCTACGATTGCCGGTATGTGGTCAGCGCTTCCCCGACCTTCGACGATGCTTCGCAGTGTGTCGTACATTTCTACCTTGTCGTAGAGCAAGTCCATCTTACCGAGTTGGATATAATCTCTGTAAATTTCAGGATTATAGATTTCAGCCACCAGAAGTGCCTTAGGATTTTTAAGCTTAATGGCAGAATTCAAATAGCTCCAAAATTCAACAGGTACCATTTCGGCCATATCATAGCGAAATCCGTCCACTCCGAAGTCAATCCAAAATTCTGCAATTTGTCGAAACTTCACCCAGGTGTCGGGCACTTTTTTCCCCTTCCAAAATTCAAAATGTGCCTTAATATCTTTTTTGCGAAAGTCAGAGGACAACTCTGAAAAATGCCTGGTGCCGTCCGGATCGATGCCGTAATTCAGTTTTACCGTTTCATACCAATCATAGAAGTCCGGTCGGGGCGACCGACTGCCGTTGCCAGTCCACTTGGCAGGATTTTCATCAAAGAATCCATCGGCCAAAGGGTGCGGATCACCGCCTAAGGGCTTGTATCCGTCTTTCCATTCGGGTACCTGAAAGGGTTTACCGGGAATGTAGTAAAAATTATTATCTACATGAAATTCCACCGAAGCATCATCCTCTTCACCCAAATCCCTGACGCCTGGCGGGCGGCTGATGCTGTTGTATCGACGCGCCACGTGATTGGGTACAAGGTCAATGATTACCATCAGACCAACGCTGTGGGTGCGGTCAACCAATGCTTTGAACTCTTCAAGTCTCTGAGACACGTCCACCGCAAGATCGGGATTTACATTGTAATAATCTTTCACGGCATAAGGACTTCCGGCCCGTCCTTTGACTACATCGGGATCATCATTGCTGATACCATATTGCGTATAGTCCCCTACAAGGGCATGATGAGGTACGCCGGTGTACCAGATATGGGTAGCCCCGAGTGCTTTGAGTTCCATCAAAGCCTCAATGGTGATATCGTTAAATTTACCGACACCGTTTTCTTCTTTTGTACCCCAGGGCTTGTTGTTTGTTACCTTGTTTCCAAAGAGACGCGTCATGATCTGATAGATCACAGGTCTTTGAATGACTGTATCGTTGTTGGCCATTTCATCAGATCTTTCAGAAGTATTACAGCCTTGTATCAGAGAAAAACACACAGCCAGGGCAAATATTGCTGATTGTTGCCTCATTGCGCTTGATTGATTTGATCTACGAAGTAAGTCCAAATAAAACGAATATTCCAAAGATACTTCCGCTGTAATTCACCGCTTGCCACCGTGTAAAGATTTCATCAAAAAATAATTCATCAGCAGCCCTTTCTCAAAATGTTAAAGTCGACGGGATATTACAGGTATGATTGCCTTCATCCAGTCTGCATAGGAGCCCAGGAGGATCTGCTTCCGGGCCTCGCGCACCAGCCAGAGGTAAAATGCCAGATTGTGTATGGACGCAATCTGCCGGCCAAGATATTCGCCGGCCACAAAGAGATGGCGCAGGTATGCTTTTGAATACCGGGTGTCCACACGGCTTATTCCGGCAGGATCGATCGGACTAAAATCGTCAGCCCACTTGCGGTTTTTGATATTTACAATGCCCTCAGAGGTAAAGAGCATGCCGTTTCGACCGTTGCGCGTGGGCATGACACAGTCAAACATATCGATGCCCAGGGCAATGCAGTTCAGAATATTTTCAGGGGTGCCTACACCCATCAGATAGCGCGGTTTATGATGCGGGAGTACATCAGTGACCAGATCCGTGATTTCGTACATCAATTCTGCAGGCTCACCTACTGACAGACCACCAATAGCATTTCCGGGAAGGTCTTTTGATGCGACGAATTCGGCCGATGCCTTCCTCAGGCGAGCTACTGTGCTGCCCTGAACGATCGGGAAAAGACTCTGATGATAATCATATTCGGGCTCTGTCGAGCGGATTCTTTCAATGCAGCGATCCAGCCACCGATGGGTGAGGTGCATGCTTTCCTCGGCATACTGCTCGTCACATGGCCAGGGTGGACATTCGTCAAATGCCATGATTATATCCGCTCCTATGTGACGCTGAATATCCATGACGCCCTCGGGAGTAAAGAGGTGGTAGCTTCCGTCAATGTGAGATTTAAATCGGGCGCCGTCTTCTGTAATCTTTCTGCTGTCTGCTAATGAAAAAACCTGATATCCGCCACTATCAGTCAGGATGGGTCGATTCCATCCCATAAATCGATGCAGGCCGCCGGCTTTTTTAAGTATTTCCGTTCCCGGACGGAGGTAGAGATGATATGTATTTGCAAGGATGATCTGCGCTTTTATATCATCTGTCAGTTCGTACTGGTGCGTGGCCTTGACCGTACCGGCTGTCCCCACGGGCATAAATATGGGAGTTTCGATCTGCCCGTGATACGTGGTGATTATTCCGGCCCGGGCTTTGGTTGAAGGGTCGGAAGATTGAAGGTCGAATCGGAGCATCAACCGTGGATAAATTCCTTTTTACCAAAATCCCGGATCACTTCTGCTTCATAGTCGAGCAAAGACTGCCACATGGAATCGACCCTTTCACGCCCCCCATACGTTCGGGCCAACGTAAGAAAAGTCCTGTAATGCCCTGCTTCAGAGGCCATCAGCCCCCGGTAAAAACGGGAAAGATCGTCATCCTGAATGTTTTCGCTCAGCACTTTAAATCGCTCACAACTGCGCGCTTCGATGAGGGCGGCTATGAGCAGCCTTTGAATCAGACGTGTAAGGCGGTCGCCGGTTTTAGGAAAAAACTGATGAAGACGGACGACGTACTCGTCTCTGCGTTCGCGGCCAAGTTTCAAACCTCTCTCTAAAATGCGCTTGTGTACCTGTTCAAAGTGCGACATTTCTTCACGTGCCAACTCAGCCATCTCCGATACAAGTGCGGGATATTCAGGAAAGCTCACGATCAGTGAGATTGCAGTTGATGCAGCTTTTTGCTCACAATAGGCATGGTCTGTGAGTATTTCTTCAATATTCTTTGAAGCTATATCTACCCATCGGGGATCTGTGGGCAGGCGCAGTCCTAACATATATCCGGTATATTTTAATGCAAAAGTAGATGTGCCGCCCGATAAAAGCCGATCTCTACATGTCTGAAACTGATGTGGACGGCTTTAGGGGACTGCTGTTTATAGAATAATGTCTTGAAATCGCATTCACGAGGCTCTTGTCCCGAAAGTGTGAAGCCGCCGGGTTGTTCATATGATTTTTGACACACTTCAGGACTTCTTCCGGAAAAATGGCGGGGTCAATGAGTGGTCGCATCAGGTCTTGAAACGTCTTTTTCCATTCTTTTCCATGCGGTTTTATTGATCTTCCGTATTTAACCCTTGCTACCAAGTGTGCATATTCATGGATGAGGGTGATGAGAAAATTTAGTTTGTCGAGATTACCATTGATGTAAATGGCGTGACGACCATTCTTTTCATCAAAAAAATACAGTCCAGCACGAGATTTTTTGGGTTTTGTCACCTTCATAAAAATGGTGTGCCGGTTTAGCAAGTCCACCACATAGTCAAAGGAATTTTTGGGCACATATTTCGCTAGTGGCGCCCAAAGGGAGGCTGAGGATGCGGGAGGATTATCGCTCATGCTGATAGGAGGTTCTCACTTTAGGACAGTCACAAGGTTGAAATATTTTACAGGACGACATCATGCATATAAGCAGCAAGATCAGAGACCTCACAGCTGTTTTTTTGTTTCTAATCATATATCAATGAATTTATTGTAGCCGGTACTGACCAGTTGTTGAATTTTTTTTCGGTCAGGTTTTCCTGTGTGTGTAGTGGGAAAGTGTTTTAAAAATACAACTTTTTTGGGGATAATTTGCTTTTGTACTTTCTTTTCGGATGTCAGCTGAGTCAATATTTCAAGTATCTTTTGTATTGCATCACCTGCAATATCTTCTAAAGCCAGTACTATTTTCTGACCCAGAAGTTCATCCGGTATCGAAGTTATTACAAA
>CALFUW010000036.1 GCA_937929815.1 uncultured Flavobacteriales bacterium
CAACAAGGCGAATTTGTAGAATGGGAGGAAGTCTACACAGGAACGTATTACGGTACACTCTTAAGCGAAATCGACCGGATTTTTAAAAAAAACAAATCTGTAATCTTCGATATCGATGTGGTAGGAGGCCTCAATTTGAAACACCAGTTCGGAAAAGATGCCCTGGCAGTATTTGTGCGTCCACCCAGCATAGAAGAGCTTAGAAACCGACTGATCCACCGCAATACAGAATCGGCGGAAAAGCTCCTTCAACGCCTCACCAAAGCCGAAGATGAAATGCGATACGCGAATAAATTCGATGTGATTCTGGAAAATAATGATCTCAGAACCTCGTTGAAAAAAGCTGAAGAGCTCTTAAAATCGTTTTTGAATCTACCTCAATGAAAAAAATAGGCCTTTTTTTTGGAACCTTCAATCCTGTACATATTGGCCACCTGATCATCGCCCAATACTTCATAAATGAAACTGACCTCGATGAAGTCTGGTTTGTAGTCAGTCCAAAGAGTCCGTTTAAGCAGAAAGAAAAAATCACTGACGATCGCCAGAGGCTGTATATGGTTCAACTTGCCATAGAGGGAGTGCCCGCGCTGAAGGCATCCGATGTCGAATTTACTATGCTAAAGCCTAATTACACAGTATATACCCTCGAGAGACTACGCGCTACCTACATCGACTGCCAATTTGTTTTGCTCATGGGAGCAGACAACACAAAAAACTTTTTTAAATGGAGGGATTATCAAAAAATCATGACTCACCATCAGATATACATTTATCCCCGGCCTTTTGTAAGACTCAGCGCAGAGGAGGCACAGATCGGCGTCTATTTTGAAAAAGCTCCTGCCATGGATATATCTTCCACTTACATCCGTGAGCGTATCGGAGCCGGCAGAGACGTCCGGTACTTCGTACATCACAAAGTTTGGAAATATATAGATGCAACAGGCTTATACTCCAAATGAATGCACCGCACAGGTATGGTGACATATCTGCTGCAGTATCGGACGCTATGATGCAGTCAAAGGCACCGAACCCGGAGACTTACCAGGCGACATCAGCCGCCGGAGCATCACCCCGTTGAGAAACACCGATTTGAGAATCCTTGATATGCCACATAGTTTGTATCGGGAAACCCGATTCTGCTCCCTTGCGTTAATTGGACTATGAAACGCTTTTCGGAACTCATTCGCCAGTTAGACAACAGCAACAAGACTTTAGATAAGACGGCAGCCTTGATCAGCTACTTCAAAGAAGCCACCGACTTGGATAAACTTTGGGCAGCGGCACTCTTCAGCGGAAAGCGACCCCGAAAGGCAGCATCCAGTACGGAGCTTCGGCTCTGGGCGGGCGATCTGGCCGGCTTACCCGACTGGCTGCTTCACGAGACCTGGCACATCATGGGCGATCTGGCCGAGACCATAGCCAAAATACTACCCGATGGTCCAGGAGGCGCCTTTGAAAATCTCTCAGAAAGCATGTGTTTTTTGGAGCAGATAAGAGTCTTGCCAGCTGAATCAAAAAAAAGATGTATTTGCGAAAAATGGCTCCAGATGACATCTGATGAGCGATTTGTCTTTAATAAACTCATGATGGGAGGATTCCGGATAGGGGTTTCGGAGGGACTCCTTCACCGCGCAATTGCTACAGCGCAAAACACCTCTCCTGATGCAGTAGCATTGGCACTGGCCGGGAGTTGGAATCCCGCCGAAACCGACTGGCTAAGTCTTTTTCAAAATCCTTCCGACACACACAGGCAGCTACGGCCTTATCCCTTTTGTCTTGCGTATCCTCTCGAGGACACTCCCGAGACTCTCGGGTCCGTGAACGAATGGATGCTCGAGTACAAATGGGATGGAATCAGGGGCCAGCTCATATGCCGTGAAGAAAACAGGGCACTCTGGTCCAGAGGAGGAGAGCTGATCTCCGATACTTTTCCCGAACTGATCCAATCTACACACAGTTGGACTCAGTCAGTGGTTTTAGACGGGGAGCTTATACCTGTCACAGCCGCGGGTGAGGTAGCCCCTTTTCATACCCTCCAGCCCCGGCTTGGCCGAAAGAAGGTCACAAAATCAGTGATTGACACATATCCCGTTCGATTCAGAGCTTACGATATATTGGAGCTGAATGACGAAGATATTCGCGCCCGGCCTGCCGAAATTCGGAGAGAGATCCTGGAAGATTTTATATCCCGTCACCAAAATCCGATGGTTGATCTGTCTCCCCTGATTGAATTGAAAGACTGGACTGAGGCCATCCGGATTCGCTCAGCATCTACCGGGGCAGGAAGTGAAGGTTTAATGCTCAAACACAAGAGCTCGCCATACCATTCCGGACGTAAGCGGGGTGACTGGTGGAAGTGGAAAGTCGATGCGCGGACGATAGATGCCGTGCTCATCTATGCACAGCGCGGGCACGGTCGCAGAGCCAATTTGTACACAGATTATACCTTTGCTGTCTGGGATGGAGATGTGTTAGTGCCTTTTACCAAGGCATACAGCGGCCTGACAGATAGTGAAATAAAAGAGGTAGATAAATTTATTCGTCAAAATACCGTTGAAAAGTTTGGTCCCGTAAGAAGTGTCAGGCCAGTATTGGTATTCGAAATCGCCTTTGAAGGCATTCAGCCGAGCAACAGACATAAGGCAGGAGTTGCACTTCGTTTTCCCCGCATACACAGATGGCGGACAGACAAAAAACCACAGGAGGCCGATACATTGCAATCATTACTTTTGATGGTTAAAAATCATTGAAAGTTTTTTCACTTTGAACATAAATATTCGACTTTCAGCCAAAATTTACATACTTATTGCCACGGCAATTACCATTTCTCTGGCTCAATATTATTTCTACAACCGGGGACAGCAGCGCCAGGAGCTCCTCCAGACCTTCTTCATCATTACTTCCAGGTTTAAAAATGAAACAGCAGAATTAAAATATTTGCTCTTCCGTGCAGCCCATGACGGCAACAATGAGTTGGTGATAAAGCGCTACAATGAAATTTTAAAAACCATCGGTTTTTCCCTGGATTTCTATAAAAATTCAGATGTGGATTTTTCAAAAAAAGAATTTGTACTGGAGCAGTTCAGAAAGATTGACTCGATTGTTCAAAGTTCTTATGAAGACTATCTGAATGCTTCTAAAAACAGCAATGCCGAACTTTTTCGCATCATCGACCAGATAGAATCCGCCCTGCAAGTGATCAGCGGGCTGATTGTGGAAATGGTATCTTATACCGATCAGCAATTGAAAATCAATGAGCGGGTAAATTTTACATTTTCAGCGTCTTCGGTCTTGATTACAATCATCATTCTTATCGTAATCATTGTACCTCAGGTTTCGCAATTGGAAAATCTCAACCTTGAACTCTCATCGGCCAACGCCCTTCGCGAATCGATCCAAAACAGCTCGCCGAATAGCATTCTCTTCATCCGCAATCAGGAGGTCTCCTTATTTAATAAAAAAGCCTCTGAAATAATGCATATGCTCTCAGGAAACGAAATAAAAACCGGCGATGTTCTTGGGGAAAGATTTATATCTGAAGAGGTAGCCGCTGAGTTTAAAAAGGGTATAAAAGAAACACTCAAAGGCAACTTGTACTACGGCTATTTTACCTATGACTTCAATGCAGAGAAAC
Organism: uncultured Flavobacteriales bacterium; assembly: GCA_937929815.1. Classification (GTDB taxonomy): domain Bacteria; phylum Bacteroidota; class Bacteroidia; order Flavobacteriales; family Schleiferiaceae; genus Thermaurantimonas. Next base: position 3,635 of record CALFUW010000036.1, read on the forward strand.
AATACTACAAGGTGCTGTTTTATCCGGTGTATGATGAGCGATTTAAGTCCTACGGTACAAGCATTATTATCAGCAACATCACCAATGAGATTCTCACCCGACAACGGATCGAAAAATCAGAAAAGTATTTTAAAACCATTATAGACAACAGTAATGGAATCATATTCACCCTCCACGATAATTTTACTATAAAGTTTGCTTCGCACCTTGTGGAGAAGTATCTGAATACCCAACCTAAAGATCTTGAAGGGGTATCCTTTCTGTCCCTTGTAAAAAATTCCGATCGCACAAAAGTTGAATCTTTCCTCTCCGGAATTATATCAACATCAAATGAAAAGGACGACTCCGTGCAGTTTGGCCTAAACACAAAACAGGATGATCATATTTTTCTGGGTAAGTGCGGAATTATACAGCTGGATGATACAAGAGAGTTGCTTCTGCTTTGTATAGACATTACTTCTCAGGTACTGTATGAACAACGCTTGCACCAACAGAACGAAAAACTAAGAGAGATCGCATGGCTTCAGTCGCACGTCATTCGGCGGCCGGTTGCCAATGCTTTGGGAATCTGTGAGCTGCTTCTGAGTGATGATACAGTCAATGCATCCCTGGAAAATGTTGATAAAAGCGAGTTTATAAGATTGCTCTACAAGGAAATCACCCTAATCGATCAAGCCATTCATCAGGTAAATGAGAAAACCCGGGAATTGTAAGACTATTCGTTAATCTCCAGAAATCGGTCAATATCTTTTGACTTACCAAAGATGACAATGATGTCATTTTCGAATATGGTTGTAGTGGGCTCGGGTACGCCGAGGATATGCAATTCACCATCTGGCTGTCCCTTGCGCATAAGCGTTATCAGGTTGATAAAGTACTTCTCTCTCAGGCCGATATCCGATAGTGTGCGATTGCAGATGATTCGGGGAGCTTTTAGTTCAATGATTTCATAGTCGTCGGGAAGAGGAATGCTCATAAGCACAGACGGGTTAAGCAACTGCTCTGCGACATTATTTGAGACTTCATCTTCGAGTGAAAGAATTTCCTTCACCCCTATTTTCTCCAGGATGCGTTTTTGCACAGGGTCCTGAGCGCGTACAATGATGCGCTCTACATCGAGCTCCATCAGCGCAAATGTCGTAAGGATCAAATCCTGGAAGTTGGTACCAATGGCCACTACCACGGCATCCATTTCCGAGATATCTTGTGAATCGAGATTACGCGGATCAGTTGAGTCTAACGTGATGGCGTATGCCACATCTTCTTTGATGGCATCCACTTTGGTCTCGTCTTTGTCGATGGCAAGCACCTCTGCCCCTCGCTCTGAAAGTTTGCGTGCTATAGCACTTCCGAAACGGCCAAGTCCTATGACTGCAAACTTGCTGTTTTTCACTGTAATACTTGTTTAAGGTCAGCGATGAGGTCGTCAGCATCCTCCAGGCCAACACTGAGGCGGATGAGAGAGTCGGACAGACCGGCCTTTAGACGTTCTTCGCGTGGGATGCTTGCGTGAGTCATGGTGGCCGGGTGTCCGACCAGAGACTCTACGCCTCCGAGAGATTCGGCTAATGTAAATATTTTAAACGAGGATACGGCTTTGAAAGCTTCTTCTATGCTGTCCCCTTTAATATTAAAAGAGATCATGCCGCCAAAGGCACGCATCTGTTTTTTTGCAATTTCGTGACCGGGGTGATCTGGAAAACCAGGCCAGTACACCTTTTCTACTTTTGGGTGGGAGCGTAGAAACCTCGCTACTTTTTCAGCATTTTCGCTGTGTCGCTGCATACGTACGTGCAGCGTCTTGATGCCTCTCAACGCCAGGAAGCAATCCATCGGCCCAGGTACAGCCCCTGCCGCATTCTGAAGGAAATACAGTTGCTCGGCCAGAGTTTCGTCATTGGCAACTAAAGCACCCATCACCAAGTCGCTATGCCCTCCGATGTATTTGGTGACTGAGTGCATCACTACATCAGCACCGAGTTTCAGTGGCTGCTGAAGGTAGGGAGATGCAAATGTGTTGTCCACCACCAAAAGTATGCCTTTGGATTTGCACAGTTGAGCCACTGTTTCGATGTCAATGACGTTGAGCATTGGATTGGTCGGTGTTTCTACCCAGATGAGTCGGGTTCTATCCGTGATCTTCTCTTCGATGGCAGAGCCGTGCTGCATGGGCACGAAGTGAAAGCGAAGACCGAATTTTTCAAAAACGCGGACAAACAAACGGTAGGTGCCACCGTAGAGGTCGCTTGTTGAGATTACTTCATCGCCGGGTTTAAGGGTCTTGAGCAAGGTGTCAATGGCAGCAAGGCCGCTGGCAAATACCAACCCGTATTTTCCGCCTTCGATCCCTGCCAGATTGGCTTCAAGGGCTTTTCTGGTCGGGTTGTGCGTGCGCGAGTATTCGTACCCTTTGTGAATGCCGGGTGCTTCTTGCGCGTAGGTGGAGGTCTGATAGATGGGAGTCATTACGGCTCCGGTAGAAGGATCGGGCTCCAGGCCTGCGTGTATGGCCCGGGTTCCAAAGCCTTTGTAGATCGTATTGTTCATCAGATGATTAAATCACGTTGAATTTTTTACCAACTTTGATAAAGGCCTCCACAGCACGGTCGATGTGCTCTGTTTCATGGGCTGCAGACAGCTGGACTCTGATGCGAGCCTGATCGCGTGGCACGACCGGGTAGAAAAACCCAATGACGTAGATTCCTTCTTTCAGCAATTCGTCGGACATCTCCTGAGACAGACGGGCATCATAGAGCATTACGGGTGTGATAGGATGGATGCCAGGCTTAATGTCAAAACCTGATTCCATCATAAGATTTCTAAAGTACGCTGCATTGTGCATTACTTTGTCGCGGAGAGCGGTGGTTTCGCTAAGCATATCAATTACAGCAATAGATGCACCTACTATCGCTGGCATCAGTGAGTTGCTGAAGAGGTAAGGTCTGGAGCGTTGCCTTAGCATATCGATGATCTCTTTATTTCCGGAGGTAAAACCTCCCATTGCGCCACCAAGTGCTTTTCCAAGCGTACCGGTAATGATGTCTACGCGACCCATTACGTTGTGAAATTCGTGGGTTCCCCTACCTGTATTACCAATAAATCCTGTTGCATGGCATTCATCGGTCATTACAAGTGCATTATATTTTTCAGCAAGTTCTACGATATGATTCATTTGGGCGATGTAGCCGTCCATGCTGAAGACACCATCTGTAACAATAATTTTATTTCTGGCACCGGTGGAATTGGCTTCCCTGAGCTTGTCTTCCAGGTCGTTCATGTCATTGTTTTTGTAGCGATAGCGCCTGGCCTTACACAAGCGAACTCCGTCAATGATGGAAGCATGGTTGAGCTCATCCGAAATTATTGCATCCATCTCATTAAAGAGGGGCTCAAAAACTCCCCCGTTGGCATCAAAGGCGGCAGCATACAGAATGGTGTCTTCTGTCCCGAGAAATTTCGATATTTTTTCTTCCAATTCTTTGTGAATGTCCTGAGTTCCGCATATAAATCGAACACTTGACATACCAAAGCCGTGCGTTTCGAGGGCTCGGTGTGCTGCCTCCAGAACTCTCGGGTGCGATGAGAGACCAAGGTAATTGTTAGCACAGAAATTCAGAACTTTCTCCCCTGTGCTGAGAGTGATTTCCGGGCCCTGGGGCGATGTTATAATGCGCTCCCGTTTGTAAAGACCGGCCTCCTGGATGTTTTTCAATTCTTCGGCCAGTTGTGACTTAAGTGTAGTGTACATGTCAAATGTTTTAAGAGAGCTGTTTCAGTGTTGAAAAATCCATTTCATAGTGCGTCAGTGCCCTGAAAAGGCGATGGCGGTTTGCGAGTTCATCTAAGGTCAAATCTTCCAAACGCGATGTGCCAAATTTTTCTACACAAAAGGATGCCATAGCAGAAGCATGAATGACTGCGCGCTTCATGTTGTCAAAACTGATATCATCCGTACGCGCCAGATAGGATATAAATCCTCCCGCAAAGGTGTCACCGGCACCTGTAGGATCAAAGACGTTTTCCAGCGGAAGCGCCGGAGCAATGAAAATGTGACCCTCTCCGAAAAGTAGCGCTCCATGTTCTCCTTTTTTTATAATCAGGTATCTGGGACCCATTGAGAGGATTTTGGATGCAGCCTTTACCAATGAGTACTCCTTCGAAAGTTGACGGGCTTCAGAGTCGTTGATGGTAAGTACATCTACGTTTCTCAGATTGTAAAGGAGGTCATCCCAGTGGTGTTCCATCCAGTAATTCATTGTGTCCAGTACGATTAGCTTTGGTCTTTCGGTCATCTGATCGAGCACTCGCTGCTGTACACTTGGCATTAGATTGCCGAGCATGAGATATTTACTATCTTTAAAGTGATTAGGTAGCACGGGGTCAAAGTCGGCCAGTACGTTGAGCTGGGTTTCCAATGTGTCCCGAGTATTCATGTCCATATGGTAGCGACCACTCCAGAAAAATGTTTTTTGACCTGATTTTATCTGCAGGCCGTCTGTATTTATTCCTCTTTCCCTAAGGTTATGTATTGTATCCTCCGGAAAGTCGTCGCCCACTACGGAGACGAGGCGTATCTCGGGCAGCAGATACGAAGCTGCAAGACTGATGTAGGTAGCTGCACCACCAATAATTTTTTCTGTCTTTCCAAATGGGGTTTCCAGTGCATCGAAGGCCATGGTACCCACTACTAATAAGCTCATTAATGCGTAATTAATTCATCAAACAGCGGCAAATATAGAAGCATCATACAGATTGCCTACGATTTAAACCTGCACGGCTACCTCTTTTATCATGGATTCACTTCTGTTTTCCAATTAGCTATACCTATATGAATCTAGTTCGCTCTTGTTACAAACCTGTGACTAGATTAGATAAATGCTTTAAGAACACTTAACTCCCTTTGTTTTGTTTATCAATTATTTTTGTTAAAATGAAATTTATTGTGCGTATTCTGACAGGATGGTGTCTGATTCTTCCGCTTTGGATGGAAGCACAGTTTTATTATGGTCTTTATCAGCAGTATGGGCGTAACCGTGTGCAGTATAATACATTTGAATGGGGTTTTTATCGCTTTGAACGCCTTGATGTATACACTTATGCCGATAATGATCATCTGCCTCATGCCGTTGCCGGTATGGCACATCTGCATCTCAGAGAGCTCGAAGCCATACTGGATGTAGTATTTGATGAGCGTTTTCAGATTTTACTTTTCAACACACTTGGCGATCAGAAACAGTCGAATAACAACCTCGATATCAATCAACCCGACAACAGCACACGGGTAAGCCGATTCTTAGACCGGAATACCATACTGATTCATTTTGACGGAAACCTTCAAAACCTTGAAAAGGAGATCAAGGCTGGCATTGCCGAGCTATTAATTCATTATCAAATTTATGGCGATTTTCAGAGCGCAGGTTTAGAGGTATATCGAGCGCAGTTTCCGGATTGGTTTGTTCAGGGATTGGTTTCCTATTTTGCTTATGGGGATGATCCGGAGTACACCTGGGAAATTCTCAGGTTGCATTCAGAACGCAGATTCAGAAGGATCAATTCACTTGAGCCAGATATGGCAAGGCTTGCTGGTCATGGCATATGGTCATATATTGTATTGACCTACGGGCGAAATGTAATTAAGAATATTCTCTTTACAAGTATAGTGCATAAAAGCATGGACTTCGGCATCGAATACGTTTTGGGCATTAAAACCAAAGAATTGATCCGACGGTGGAATGAATACACCAGCACCTTGCATCGGGAACTTACTGATTCTATGGAAAAATCAAACTCAGAATTGGTCCAAAAACTCAGAAAAGGTGAACGGATCACAGACATGCAATTCCAGGCACAAACCAATACATTAGCTGTGGCCACCTCCCGAAAAGGAAAAAAATATGTTTATGTATTCAATCCTGACCTGCGAAAAAAGAGGAGAATCTTTAAGTCCGGAGCTCTGACCTACGAAAGGGATGACCTCCAGATACCCCTGATATCCTGGCATCCCACCTTGCCGATTCTGGTTATAATCGATGAAAGAGCAGGATTTATAAGACTTCACTTTCACGATTTTGAAGAGAAAAAAAGAACGACCAAAATGCTTTATGGAGTCTCTAAAGTCTATTCGGTCGCATATAGCCCCGACGGAGAAAAATTGATTTTCAGCGCGATGAAGGAAGGCAAAAGCGATGTGATTGAATACAACATCCGAAATACAGGACTCAATAAAATCACTTCTGATATTCATTCAGACCTTTGGCCTGTTTATACATCCGGTGATCGATGGATTTCGGTGGTTACCACACGCAAGGACAATAAATTTGAAAGTAAAAACAAGTGGAAGAGAAATCAGGACAAACTAAACATTCAATTTATAAATATTCAGGATAAAGACAAACCAGCTTTGGTGCTCGAATCTCCGCATACCCACGGGAGACCTCTGAGCTACGATGATGGTAAAATTCTCTTTGCAGAGTATGACTCGGATTTGTTCACCACATTTTACAAGGCTCATCTCGACAGTACAATCAGTTTTGTGGATACCATCATTCACTACCGCTATTTTTTTCAGAAAAACCCATCGCTTGTGCTTCCCGGAATCATAAATCTTTACTCCACAGGCAGGGATTCAGATGAAGTTTTTTATGTTTCATATCACAGAAATCGACCATTACTGGTTCGACAGCATTTGTCACGTGCTGATTTCACCAATGCACGTAAACTGGTCTCAGAACCCTTAGATTATAAAAATCCGGGCATTGTTTATAATATTGTGGAGCCGTCCGGCATTCGGATGCCAGACAATGAAATAAATATTAACGATTATCAATTTGACCCCAGACTGCTGGAGAAGTACAAATACTCTCTCCGGACGCAGGTTCAGCAACCTGTAATACCTGGAATTCTTTCACCACCCGGAAGGTCACAAATTCTTAAACCCATGCCCGAACAGGAGGCCATCAGACTACTACCCCGACGTCCCTATTTGCTGAGCTTCTATCGGGAAAATGTGTCCTTTAACCTCGACAATGCCTTTCTTGTACCGCAATATCAGCCTTTTTCAGGCAGGCCGCAGCCTTTTTTAATCAATCCCCAGTTTAACGGCATGATGAAAGTCGGAATCGCAGATGTCATGCGGGATTACCGGTTGGTTGCCGGGCTGCGCGCAGAGCTCAATCCACTTGCAGGGAGATCGCTCGCCCCTAATCACGAAATTCTTCTATGGCTGGCAAACCACAGAAAGCGTTGGAAACACGAATATACTTTCTACAGGCGAAGTGCAATACAAACCGGTGGAGTACCCGTATGGAACAGGTTTTTGACCCACGAAATACAGTATAAAACCATCTTTCCTATTGATGAAGTCCGGTCAGTACACCTTCATCCATCATACCGTCTTGATTCTCGCATTACCCTGGCCAGAGATGCTGTTTCTCTGGAGATTCCTACACAATATCAGCATTTTGGAATCATGAGGGCAAGTTTCGTCCACGACGAAACCCTGCCACTTGGCATAAACCTGTGGCGCGGATTCCGCTTTAAGTTCTTTACCGAATATTACCGAAATCTTTTTAACCCCCGGTCTGGCCTTCACACCGCCGGAATAGATGCCCGCCATTATGTGCCTGTCTGGAGGTCGTCTATTTGGGCAAATAGGCTGGCTGCTGGTACGTCTTTCGGTCCCGAAAGACTCATTTACTTTCTCGGGGGGGTGGATAATGCCTTTGTTCCCCGATTTAATGAAGATACCCCTATAGCCGAATCTCAAAATTATATTTTTCAAACATTGGTAACCAACATGCGGGGCTTTTATCAAAACGCCCGCAACGGAAACAGTTTTGCCATTATCAACTCTGAACTGAGGTTGCCAGTATTTCGGATGTTGCTCAACAAGCCTATCAAAAACGCTTTTTTAAACAGTATGCAAGTTGTTTTATTCGGAGATTTAGGCACAGCCTGGAACGGACTATCACCCTTAAACCCTGAAAATGCAATCAATCAGAAAATCATAGACAAGGGCAACCTCAGGATTGTCATCGACAGCCGCAAAGAGCCATTAATCGGTGGGTTTGGGGCTGGTCTGCGCATGATGCTCTTTGGTCACCTGGTACGGGTAGACTGGGCGAGGGCAGTAGAGGATTACACTATACTTCCAAGGGTACTTCATGTCTCACTGGGATTGGACTTCTGATCCCCGGATCAAACATTGCGCAATTGAATAACCCAGAAGTTGAATTGATCCGACGTTGCAATCTCAGAGAACTTATCTCCTCGCAGAAGTAGGCTATTTGTCCTCAGATCAACGGTAAAAAAAAGCCGGAAAGTTTATTTCCGGCTTTAAGTTTTGTGTAGAATGGGTGATTATTTATTGTCTGTCACTTCTTCATATTCTACATCTGAAACACCACTTGTAGATGAGGTGTCACTGGATCCTGTCTGGGCTCCCTGAGCAGATGTACCTGAACCAGCATTGTTGTACATGCTTTGGGCAGCTTTTGACCAGACCTTATTAAGATTTTCCATGGCTTTGTCGATACGATCGACATCCTGCACACTGTGGGCTTGTTTGAGCTCTGCAAGCGCAGCCTCAATTTCGCTTTTTACGGCAGGATCGATTTTATCGCCGTATTCTTTGAGTTGATTTTCAGTACTGAATATGGTTGAATCAGCGGCTACAAGTTTATCGGCTCGTTCACGTGCCTTACGGTCGGCTTCGGCGTTGGCTTCTGCTTCGCGACGCATGCGTTCGATTTCCTCCTTAGTGAGGCCGGATGAAGCTTCGATGCGTATGCTTTGAGCGCGACCGGTGCCCATATCTTTAGCCGAAACATTCAGTATTCCGTTGGCATCAATGTCAAAGGTCACTTCGATCTTAGGCACACCTCTCGGAGCGGGAGGGATATTATCCAGGTGAAATCTGCCGATGGTCTTGTTGTCTTTGGCCATAGGACGCTCACCCTGTAGCACGTGGATCTCTACAGAGGGTTGATTGTCTGCGGCAGTGGAGAAAATCTCACTTTTTTTGGTCGGGATAGTTGTGTTTGCTTCAATCAGTTTGGTAAAAACTCCGCCAAGGGTCTCTATACCAAGTGATAGCGGAGTCACGTCGAGGAGCAGAACATCTTTTACATCTCCGCTGAGCACACCACCTTGTATAGCGGCACCTATTGCTACCACTTCATCAGGATTAACACCTTTTGAAGGTTCTTTTCCGAAAAATTTACGCACAGCCTCTTGTATAGCCGGGATACGTGTGCTACCTCCTACCAAGATCACTTCGTCTATATCACTGACGCTCAATCCTGCCTTTTGCAAAGCAGAGCGACAAGGATCTATGGTGCGCTGAATCAGTGAATGAGAGAGCTGCTCGAATTGTGCCCGGGTCAGCGTTTTTACCAAGTGCTTGGGACCGGTATTGGTAGCTGTGATGTATGGCAGATTAATTTCTGTAGTCGATGATGATGAAAGCTCTATTTTGGCTTTTTCGGCAGCATCTTTAAGTCTCTGGAGAGCCATCGGATCTTTCCGCAGATCAATACCTTCCTCGTTTTTGAATGAATCTGCCAGCCAATCGATGATCACTTGGTCAAAATCATCTCCACCAAGGTGGGTATCGCCATCTGTAGCGCGTACTTCAAAAACTCCATCCCCTAGCTCCAGCACAGATACATCGTGAGTACCTCCACCACAGTCGAATACAACGATCTTCATGTCCTTACCTTTCTTATCGATACCGTAGGCCAGGGCAGCAGCAGTGGGCTCGTTGATAATCCGTCGCACTTTAAGACCGGCGATTTCCCCCGCTTCTTTGGTGGCTTGGCGTTGGGCATCGTTGAAATATGCAGGCACAGTGATCACAGCCTCAGTGACAGTGGTTCCCAGGTAATCTTCGGCAGTTTTTTTCATTTTTTGAAGAATCATAGCCGAAATTTCCTGTGGAGTGTACTGACGGCCATCGATTTCTACTCTGGGCGTGTTGTTGTCACCTCTTACTACATTATAAGGCACCCTGCTTCCTTCAGAGGTAGATTCATCATAAGAACGACCCATAAATCTTTTTATTGAATAAATCGTCTTTTTCGGATTGGTAATTGCCTGACGCTTTGCTGGATCTCCTACTTTGCGCTCTCCTCCATCTACAAAAGCTACCACGGAAGGGGTAGTTCTCTTTCCTTCACTATTTGGGATTACCACCGGCTCATTGCCTTCCATTACAGCTACACATGAGTTGGTAGTCCCTAAATCAATTCCAATTATTTTGCTCATGATATTTTTTTTTCAAAATTTTGATTAAATTTCTCAATACATGTGCCAGTAAGAGAAATTATGACACAAAGTGACTTTTTGTCATTTACTTCAGCTGTATTCAAACCCAAATAAAAACCTTGAGAGTCTGATAGGCCACTTGCTCATGGTTATCAAAACATTCTGTCGTTCCCGGCAGTTTTTCCTAAAAATCATGTCTTATTTATGCTGTCAGTTCATTCTTCGGCGCCCATTTTCGACTTTGTAAATCAACATGGAGAAAAGATCCATCTAAAGGATATTATCGGAAAGAAAATGATCGTCATTTATTTTTATCCGAAAGACTTTACGCCCGGCTGCACAGCACAGGCTTGCTCCTTCAGAGATGCTTATGAGGATTTGGTAGATTTAGGGGCCGAGGTGATTGGCGTTTCGGCCGATTCCAAAGAATCTCACGCTCACTTTTCCGCGCAATATTCTCTTCCATTTCACCTCGTATCTGATAATGACGGCAGAATAAGAAGACTCTATGATGTACCTACAGGAATCATAGGTATGCTCTTTTCCAGAATTACCTACATAATCGACCTGAGCGGCAAAATAGCCTGGGCGTACAAGGGCAATCTTCTTCCCGCATCACACATTGCTGAAGCTAAGAAAGTATTGAAAAAAATACACACAGCACATGGTTGAAGGGACGACATATGTATAGGTAATTCTCTTTCCTTGACCGAGTGTTGGAACAGTTTTTGGCAGAGAGTGAACAAATAATTTAAAAAATGATGAAAAAAGCAGTTGTTCAAGTGTCTTTTGCTTTGCTTGCAGGAGCGGTCACACTTGTAGGTTACAAATTGTTTTTCGAAAAACCTGAGGTACGCATCATTCGTGAGGAGGGGTTTAACGGAATAATAAGACAAACTCTTTCGGCTCCTGAGGATGGGGATTTTATTGCAGCAGCAGAATTAACTCTTCCCAGCGTCGTACACGTAAAAACGTCTGCAACCATAAGAGGTCGTCAGCTCAGCCCTTTTGAAGAGCTGTTTTTCGGTCGCAGCCAGATGCCTGATCGAATACAGCAGGGTACCGGCAGCGGAGTCATTGTAACAAAAGATGGGTATATTGTGACTAACAATCATGTGATTGCCAATGCAGATGAAATCACCGTAGTCCTTAATGACAATCGTGAATTAAACGCTCGTGTGATCGGCACAGATCCTGCCACAGATATCGCCCTGCTAAAGGTAGATGCTGACAACCTGTCATTTATCAGGTTTGGAAATAGCGACGATCTTAGGGTTGGTCAGTGGGTATTGGCTGTAGGTAATCCATTCAACCTCACCGGTACAGTCACAGCAGGTATTGTAAGTGCAAAGGGCAGATCCATCAACATTATTTCGGACAGATTTCCTATTGAAGCTTTTATCCAGACAGATGCAGCCGTTAATCCCGGTAACAGTGGTGGTGCACTTGTCAATACACGGGGTGAATTGGTTGGGATAAATACTGCAATATCCTCTTCCAGGGGATCATTTGAGGGATACAGCTTTGCAGTGCCATCCAATATTGTCAAGAAAGTGATGGAAGACATCATTGAGTATGGTAATGTACAGCGCGCTTTCCTTGGTGTTTCCATTGCTGATCTATCGCCTGCACTCGCCCGCGAGCTCAATCTCAAACAGACAAAAGGGGTGTATATCAACGATGTCACAGAAAATGGAGCAGCCGAATCTGCCGGCATCAAAAAAGGCGATATCATTGTGGCTGTGGATGGTCGAGATGTTTCAAAGGTTTCTGAACTTCAAGAATTAATAGGTCGCAAAAGACCTGGTAATGAGGTCTTAATAACTGTGATAAGAGATGACAGACAGCGTGATTTCAAGGTAAAACTTCGCAACATACATGGTAATACCAAAATTGTCAAGAAAGAGGATTATGCCTTAGAAAGCGTTCTGGGTGCTAAATTTGAAAATATCACCAATGAAGATAAGCGTCGGTTTAATATTTCCCATGGGGTGAAGGTGGTTAGTACCCAGCCTGGAAGCAAATTTCGAAAAATAGGTGTCCCGGACGGGTTTATTATCATGTCAGCCAATAACAGACCAGTGCGTACTGTGGAAGAGCTCAACAGTATGCTCCAAGGACTTAAATCAGGTGACGGTGTGCTCATTCAGGGTATCCGTCCTGATGGAAGACCCGATTATTTCGGATTTGGATGGAATTGATTTAAAAATTTCGTATCTTACAGCCGCTTTGTTTCGGGCGGCTTTTTTTTAATGTGGATTCCGGAATGAAAGACCTAAATCAAGCCATAGTTTTTGGTATTCTTTTTTTCATGCATATATGTTTTATCCCTTTGTCAGACAAAGACTCTACCAGGTGTGTCTTTTTTGAAAATGGGGAATCAGTCCGATTCAAAACAGTGAAAACCCCTGTCTCCCTTCCATACTATTCGAATCACTTAGTAGGCTACACATTTCTAAGTAACTACTATAAAAATGTTCCTATAGACGAACGAACAGCAGATGATAATATCCACTTTAGACCCTATATACAGACTACCAGTGGTGCTATATATTACTACGAAGAGATAAAACATATAGGAAGAAGGCATTAAACAAATAAAACCAGAAAGCATTATTTATAAAACCGACTGCTATGAAAACCTCTGAAATCCTACTGGAAGACTATTCTTCAATAGTTAATACGCAAAGAAAATACTTCACCGAAGGTCGCACGCTCGACGTAGCCAATAGACGCAATGCACTACAAGCGCTTAAGAAAGCCACTGAAAAATATGAAAATGAGGTCCTCGACGCCTTGCACAAGGACCTGCGCAAGTCCTCTTTCGAGGCCTGGGCGACTGAATTGGGCGTAGTCTACCAGGAAATAAAGTTTCATCATAAAAATCTACCAAAATGGTCTGGAGGCAGAAGAATACCTACCAATCAACTGATCCACTTCTGGTCAGTAAGCAAAATCATGCCCCAACCTTATGGACAGACACTTATCATAGCTCCATGGAATTATCCCTTCCAATTGGTGATGATGCCGCTGATCGGAGCCATCTCAGCAGGAAACACGGCAGTGATTAAGCCGTCTGAATTCACGCCGAACGTCGCCGAAGTCATTAAAAAAATCATAGAAAGCACCTTTGATGAGTCTTATATAAAAGTATGCTTAGGAGGCCCTGAAGTCTCAAAAGCACTTCTCGAACAAAAGTGGGATAAGATATTCTTTACAGGCAGCCCCAGAGTCGGCAAGATTGTGTACGAAGCTGCGTCCAGACACTTGACACCTGTCGTTCTTGAGTTGGGAGGCAAAAGCCCGACGATCGTATCCGATAAGGCCAATATCGACGTGGCTGCAAGACGGATCATATGGGGTAAACTTATCAATGCAGGGCAGACCTGCATTGCTCCCGATTATCTCTTAGTGCATTATTCCATAAAAGAACGAATCATCGAAAGACTCATATTTTACATTAAAAAGTTCTACGGAACAAATCCTCATGAAAATACCGAATATCCGCGAATCGTGAGCCGAAGCCACGCTCAGCGTCTCAAAGACTACATCAGCCAGTCAAAAGTGGTATTCGGTGGCTGGGCTGATGTAGATGACCGCTACATAGAGCCTACTATACTCGATGCGCGGGAGGATGAGCCTGTTATGCTGGATGAAATTTTCGGGCCGCTGATACCTGTACTCACCTATACATCTTTGCAGGAAGCCATTGCATTTATCAACGCGCGCCCTAAGCCGCTGGCATTATACATTTTTTCAGAGGATAAGGAGGAGCAAAATATGATTCTCCAACATACGTCATCCGGTTCGGCTGCTGTCAATGAAGTTGTGATGCAAGTGGCCAACGAACATCTCCCATTCGGTGGCGTAGGTAACAGCGGCATAGGAAATTACCACGGTAAACGAAGTTTTGACTGTTTCTCACACGAGCGCAGTGTATTGTTTAAATCTACCTGGATCGATCTGCCCCTGAGATATCCGCCATATGGCGACAAAATAAAGTGGATTAAAAGCATCCTTAAGTAAAATCTACCCGACCATTACCCTGGCCTCAGGGTATTTGTATGCGTTGGCTCTCGACTGACGAAGCAAAGCATACGCTATCGTAAGCGGGCCCACCCTCCCGATAAACATTGTGAGCAGAATAATTATCTTTCCTTCAATGCCCAGCTGGGGCGTGATACCTGTGGTCAACCCTACCGTTGCAAATGCGCTTACTTGCTCAAACGAAATCTGCAAGAGCGAAAACCGAGGCTCAAACACAGTCAGTAAAAAAATACCCAAACTAATAATCGATATTGCAAAGAGCATAATTGAAAAAGCTTTTAAAACCAATTCATTTGGAATCGTCCGATGAAAGAGTTCAAAGCGTGCCCTTCCTCTGAT
>CALFUW010000037.1 GCA_937929815.1 uncultured Flavobacteriales bacterium
GTTCATTTCCTTCATGCGACGCATGAATTCTGGCTGTGTAATCATCATGGGCTCATCGGACGAAGAAAGGTCTTCAACCCTCACAGTAAACTTCTCTTTGTCTGTAAATTTTGCCACAATGTCCCGAAGATCGTCTTTTTGTTTTTGTGATAAAACAGAAAGATTTGTGGCATCCTTTTTCTGAATCAACTGATCTAGCGGGCCTGCATCTACACGGGCAAAATGAAGTTTTTCATCCTGGCTGTATTCCAATCGATTGATAAGGTGAGAAGTCAGAGGGCTATCCAATATTATTACAGTATATCCCTGGTTAGTGGCTTTCTGAATGTAGATATGTTGAGCTTCTTTATCCGAGGTGTACAGAAGAATTAGTTTTCCATCCTTGTCGGTCTGGATATCCATCAGGTTTTTGCGCAATTCATCGAGGGTGTAATATTTACTTTCTGTCGTTGGAAACAATGCAAACTTGCGCGCGCGTTCATAGAATTTTTCATCCGAAAGCATTCCATACTCGATGAAGATTTTTATATCGTTCCACTTTTGCTCAAAATCTTCTCGATTGTTTTTAAACATTTCTTCCAGCTTGTCGGCGACTTTTTTTGTAATGTGCGAGCTAATTTTCTTGACGCTGGCGTCACTCTGCAGATATGAGCGCGATACATTCAACGGTATATCCTTGCTGTCAATCACACCGTGAAGCAGTGTCAAAAATTCTGGCACGACACCTTCCAGCGAATCTGTCACAAATACTTGATTCTGATAGAGCTGGATTTTGTTTCGCGCAGGCTCCATCATGGGCTTTATACGCGGGAAGTAGAGAATCCCTGTCAAATTGAAGGGGTAATCCACATTGAGATGTATGTAAAAAAGAGGCTCCTCAAAAGTTAGCGGATACAACTCGCGGTAGAAGGCAATATAATCGTCATGGGTGAGTTCTGATGGTTTTTTCGTCCATGCCGGGCTGGGGTTGTTTATAATGTCCGGCGTTGTCTTTTTAACCTCTTTGCCTTTTTCGTCCTTTTCAGTAATTTCTTTTGTTCCAAATTGAATGGGAATAGGCAGGAAGCGGCAATATTTTTTTAGTAACTCGCGAATTCGGTATTCTTCTAAAAATTCTTTGCTGTCGTCCGCTATATGAAGGACTAAATCTGTACCTCTGTCGGACCGTTTAACAGTCTTCATGACAAATTCGGGAGAGCCCGTACACTCCCAGTGTGTACCGTCTTCTTCCGGAGCCTGGGTCCATGATTTTGTGTAAATTTCAACCTTATCGGCCACCATAAATGCAGAGTAGAATCCCAGTCCGAAGTGGCCTATAATACCTGCATCACCAGCTTTGTCTTTGTACTTATGAACAAATTCTTCAGCTCCCGAAAAAGCGACTTCATTGATGTATCTTCGGATTTCATCCTCGGTCATGCCTACACCGCGATCTGATATTGTAATTGTTTTTTTGTTTTTATCAATTTTGACCTGAATGGTCAGGTCTCCGCATTCGCCTTTAAATTCTCCGATGGATGCAAGGGTTTTAAGCTTGGTGCTGGCATCTACAGCATTTGAAATCAACTCTCTAAGGAATATTTCGTGATCCGAATAGAGAAATTTTTTGATGATCGGAAAAATATTTTCGGCTGTAACGTTTATTTTACCGGACGTACTCATGTGTTTCTACAATTTGTTTAAGTATTGCATTTTTGACTAATTAAATGCCAAACCTTCAGTAGGTGACATTGTGTCACCATTGATTGGATATTCAATGTGGTAATCAGAACTCAAAAAAACATACCCTATGCGCAAAGCATGCGTACAGGTCGTAACAGGGAAGATATGAAATCCGGAAATCAGGAAACGTAAAGAATATCTTTCACTGCCTTTATCACATCTGCCACTTGAGGAAGATATGCTTCTACCAGGGTAGGCGCATAGGCCATAGGAGTGTCTTTACTAGTCACCCGACGAATGGGTGCATCTAAGTAGTCAAATGCAAGCCTCTGAACCGCAAAAGCCACTTCTGTAGCAATGCTTCCAAGAGGCCAGGCCTCTTCTACAATGACGAGGCGATTGGTTTTCCGCACACTGCTAATGACGCACTCATAATCTAAAGGACGAACGGTACGCAGATCTATAATTTCGCATGATATCCCTTCTTTCTCTAACTCATCTGCCGCGGCATAGGCTACTTTAATGATTTTTCCGAAAGAGACGATGGTCACATCTGTACCAATACGCTTAATATCTGCCTTGCCAATAGGTAACAGATATTCCTCTTCCGGGACCTCAGCTTTATCTCCATACATCTGTTCACTCTCCATAAATATAACGGGATCATCATCGCGGATGGCCGATTTAAGGAGTCCTTTTGCATCATAAGGATTCGAAGGAACAATTACTTTAAGTCCCGGACAGTTTGCGTACCAGCTTTCAAACGCTTGGCTGTGTGTAGCCGCCAGTTGCCCGGCAGAGGCAGTAGGGCCTCTGAATACAATAGGCACACTAAATTGTCCCCCGGACATTTGTCTGAATTTGGCGGCATTATTTATTATCTGATCAATTGCTACAAGGGAGAAGTTGAAAGTCATAAATTCAATAATCGGACGGAGACCATTGACTGCTGCACCTACACCAATACCGGCAAAACCAAGCTCGGAAATAGGTGTATCAATGACTCTTTTAGGCCCGAATTCATCAAGCATACCTTTGGAAGCTTTGTAGGCACCATTGTACTCTGCAACCTCCTCTCCCATGAGAAACACTCGCTCGTCGCGACGCATTTCTTCACTCATAGCCTCGGCTATTGCCTCTCTAAACTGAATAACTCTCATGAATGTAGAAAAAAACTATTTTTTTAGACAGCTGCAAAAATATGCCTTGATTCCAACGTGTAATGAAAATTAGTATGCTCTTGCAAATAAAACCCTTCTCTTTGATGGTTTGCCGGTCAAGATGCATTTTCCATCTTCGGGTTTATTCCCCAGCGGAATGCAGCGGATGGTAGCTTTGGTCAGTTCTTTAATTTTTTCTTCGGTCTCAGGTGTCCCATCCCAATGTGCATACACAAATCCACCTTTTGAATCCAAAGTTTGTGTAAAGTCTTCCCAAGTATCAACGCTGGAGATCATCGAATCTCGGAAGGATTTCGCTTTCTGAAAGATGTTTTTTTGAATATCATCCAGGAGATCAAGAATATGATCAGTTAATCCTATCTGAGATCTGGTGAATTTTTGAAGCGTATCTCTCCTGCTGATTTCTACCTGATTGTTTTCTAAATCTTTGGGGCCGATGGCGATACGGATTGGAACACCCTTTAACTCGTATTCATTAAATTTCCATCCGGGTTTGTGTGTATCACGATTGTCATATTTTACCGTGACCCCGGCTTTTCTTAAATTTTCCTGAATTCCCCGGGCTACTGCATTCACCTGATCAAATTCGTCGCTGCTGCGATATATAGGCACTATAACCACCTGGATAGGAGCGAGTTTTGGAGGGAGAACCAGACCATTGTCATCGCTATGAGTCATAATCAGCGCTCCGATGAGCCTGGTAGAAACTCCCCAACTGGTAGCCCAGACATATTCCTCGCGCCCTTCCTTATTAGCAAATTTTACATCAAACGCTTTCGCAAAGTTTTGACCGAGAAAATGAGAGGTACCAGCTTGTAAAGCTTTACCATCCTGCATCATGGCTTCGATACAATAAGTTTCTTCTGCCCCTGCAAATCGTTCGTTTGCAGATTTGACACCACGAATGACAGGTATAGCCATAAAATTCTCGACAAAATCTGTGTAAATGTCCAGCATGAGCTCTGCCTCAGAAATGGCTTCAGCGCGGGAAGCGTGGGCGGTATGTCCTTCCTGCCAGAGAAATTCGGCTGTACGCAAAAAGAGCCTGGTGCGCATTTCCCATCGTACCACGTTAGCCCATTGATTGATCAAAAGGGGTAGGTCTCTATAGGATTGTATCCAGTTGCGGTAGGTATCCCAAATGATGGTCTCGGATGTTGGCCTGACGATGAGTTCTTCTTCCAGGCGGGCATCTTCGTCCACTATTACTCCTTTGTTATCGGGAGAATTTTTTAGCCGGTAGTGCGTTACTACAGCACACTCTTTGGCAAAACCCTCGACATGTGCTGCTTCCTTGCTGAGATACGATTTAGGGATGAAGAGTGGAAAATACGCATTGACATGCCCGGTTTCTTTAAATTTTCGATCGAGTTCACTCTGTATCTTTTCCCATATCGAATATCCGTATGGTTTGATGACCATGCAACCGCGCACACCACTGTTTTCAGCTAGGTCTGCTTTCAATACAAGGTCATTATACCATTTGGCGTAATCGGTCTCTCGCGATGTAAGTTCTTTTGCCATGATTTTTTGCTGGTACGGTTATTGCTCTATATTTGGTGTGCGAAAATAACTATTAACCATAAACACCAAAGCCATGAAAAGGATTTTGATTTTAGGGTCTATTTCAATAGGTTTGGTGCTATCCTCATGTAATTCTTCCAACAGGGTAGTTTCAAACTTTTATGAAGATGGAATTTATTACAACCCTGCTATTGGAAATATGCCAAAAGGGAGCTTGGCTTCAAACGAACAGAATCAAAGAGAACAAGCGTCTGCTGTAGAAGATTATTTTGATCCAAATTTCAAAAGCTCAGAAAGCACAATTGTCAATAATAATTTTTACTCTGGTGGTTTCAACCCAATGTGGAGTATGGGATTCAACCCAATGTGGGGTATGGGATTTAACCCGATGTGGATGAGACCTGGTTTTTCCATGGGGATTGGCTGGGGCATGGGATGGAACTCTTGGGGTATGGGCTGGAGATCATCCTGGATGTATAATCCATGGATGTGGGATCCCTGGATGGGCTCGATGATGTGGGATCCATTCTGGGGGCATCCCATGGCCTGGGGTAACCCCTGGATGAATCCTTGGCATCCGGGATTTGGATGGGGTCCGGGTTGGATTAGTAATCAACCACCCAGAGTTGTCACTCCTGTTCGCGGAATTCGCTCTGGAAGTTATGCCAATACGGGTAGCGGCACAGGTAGAAAAATATCGACCCCATCAGAAAACGTTTCCAATAGGACAAGTCAGATGAGAAATTCTAGAGAATCTGTGGCCTCGGAATCTGCACGCCCGACTTCCCGAATAGCCCAATCAGGAACGTTGACAGAAAATCCTTCGAGCCGTCTTAGAGCATCTGATCTGCGGACTACAAGAGATATGACATCTTCTTCTAGTGCACCATCAAATGCACCAGCTATTTCAAGAAATGGCAATTATGCAGATCGTCTTAATACTAATTCTTTGCGTTCAGATCGGATTCAATCAGGTGCAAATTCTTCTGCTGCATCCAGGCCATCAGCAGCTCCACTCCAAAGTGGACAATCAGCCAGACAGTCATATTCTTCTCCAATTTCAAGAGGTCAATCATCAACTCCGGCTACCAGGCAATATTCTCGAGGCCAGATGGAGACTTTACAGGCTAGACCAATACAGCGTCAAGGCATAATGAACCAATCGGCCCCGGCATCGAGACAAAGTATTCCCAGCACTGGTGGTTCAAGACAATTTAACTCCTCACCATCATTTAATTCCGGAGGAGGAGCTACAAGGGGTGGTGGTTCTACGGGTGGAGGTAGACTAAGATAATTTCCTTATACTGCCTCTCTGTGGCTATTAACATTCAAAAAAGGCAGATTTTCTGCCTTTTTTTTATAACTTGTATGCATCAAACAAATAAAATATGTCACATCAGAAAACGATAGCTGTTTATTTATTTTCAGCAGTGTTTTGTGCTCAAGTGTTTGCACAAAATGCCACGGATGCTCTCAGATTTAGTTTTCTATTGCCCTATGGAACAGCCAGATACAACAGTACAGCCGGTGCTTTTGGCGCTCTTGGAAATGATATTTCCGGAATTCATGACAACCCCGCGGGTATAGGAGTATTCCGAATGGATGAAACGGTCTTTTCGTTCGGCTTTTTGTACAGTAATATAGATGCACAGTTTCAGGGGTTTACAACACCTTCCACCTATGACAGATTGTTGTTTGGCAATCTTGGCTTTGTCAGAAAGATCGAAAACAAACGACAATCGAAGAATAAAACAAACTTTGCCCTGACCTTTAACCGATTAGCAAATCTGGACAGCGAACATCAGATAGATGGAATTCATTCCGGATCGATCGGTGAAGTATGGTTTGAGCAAGTTAAGGGTCAGACAGAGTCTGAATTGATGGCCAATGATCCGTATTTGTATTACATGGGATTTTTTCCTTTCCTCTTTGATTACACAGATCAAAACACAAAAGTGATTGACAAACTTTGGGCATATGGAGATGATATCATTCACAGACATCAACGTCGCACACAAGGAACTATATCCGAACTGGCTTTTACCTACGGTGGTAACTATCTGAATAAGATTCAATGGGGTGTCCAGTTGGGTGTACCATTTATCAACTATTCAGAAGAAGTCTTTTACTCAGAATCAAATTATGATATTTCTTCAATACTCAGATCCTATCAATTTCGTGAATTTTTGAATCTACGGGGTACAGGGATTAATCTCAAAGCCGGTGTAATCTATCGCCCCGAGCATAATGTCCGCCTGTCTGCAGCTATCCACACACCTACACTATACACTATACGTGGAAATTTTGAAGTAGCACCTTCAAGCAGAACGTTTGACGGGGTAGAGCACAGGCCAATTCCATTGGCAGATGATAATATCCGATTTCAACTTACCACTCCACTTCGGCTACAGCTCGGAGGAGCTTACATTTTTGAAAATCTCGGATTAATTTCAGCAGAATATCATTTAACCGATTTTAGTTCAAACAGACTTCGATCTTCATTATTCAGCTTATCTGAAGACAACAGACAAATCCGGGATCTGTACCGAATCTCTCACCAGTTCAGACTGGGTACCGAATGGAGAGTTGAGCG
>CALFUW010000038.1 GCA_937929815.1 uncultured Flavobacteriales bacterium
CAGATTTGGCTCCGGCGAAATCGGACAATTTGGTATCGGCATAATGCACGACGTAGCCAGATGGTTTAATTTACCTCTTGAGATTAAATTAGGATTCAATCATCAGTCTTTAAAATTAACGGTAGATAACCCGATCGAGGACAATCCCAATCCAAACCAATTTTCCTTTAAATCAACCTCAAATGCATTTGATCTAACCATTGGAAAATATTTTTATATCATCAAGCCTTACTTTCAAATTTCACGAATCAGCTACAGCAATGAATTGCTTCTCTCCGGAAAATTTAATTATGAATTTGATGAATTTCCCGGCTTACCTCCATCCACTGCTAATCAAATAAAGTTTGAAATAGAAGACCCCATCGATATAAAATCCAGCAACTCTATGATCAACTACGGATTCGGACTCTTTATCAACCTGGGTATATTCTACATTCAAGGCCAGTACATGTTTGGTTCTTTTACCAATGCAGGTGTGGCTGCCGGTGTTAAAATCGGTTTTTAAGAAAATAGTATTTTAAAGACGCATCCATCCAACTGTCCTCGCAGATCATTCACCTGCGAGGATTTTTTTTACATATTAATACATAAACCGGTAATGACTAACCTCAACCCATAATGCCATGGACCCATTGACATGAGTCATAATTCAAACATGTAAAATTTCATTACAGCCCATTGAATATCAAGGATTTTATACTTTACACAATAATTTTTTGCTCATTCTACTTTAATCCGGGCCTGTTTGATACATAAAAGTCGTAGCTAATCCGGGCATAGGCATAGCCATCCTGATAGTTATTTACAGGCATATTCCGATCTTCGAAAGGCTGCCAGCCCCCCTCAAGGTCAAGGTTGAGGCCTTTGACTATCATGTATCGCATCCTCACAATGAACGAGTTTCGAATTTGTGGCATGACCCACACGGATGACATGGCTCGGTTATTACCAACTAAAGCACTTACCTGAAATTTATTTTCAAAGACATCATAGGTTACACTGGCATTGTATGCATTCACATCGCTTAACTTTTCGTCGAGATGATTGTAAAGCAATGTTTTGCCGAAATCAACTGAGAGATACGTCCGGCTGCCTACGCGCTCTCCGATACCAAACATTCCGTTGTAAAACGTATTGCTCGAATTCGGACGCACGCGATCTGTTCTGTCGTTTACAAATCCTGAGATTCTCAGTGTTGTATTCCACCTGCCACGTTGAACGTTATACGAAACGATCCCGTTGATCATCGTCAGAAAATCGTCAACTTCCGATCCGGGCAGTGTGCTTCGGGTGCTTGCCCGCCCCTGCCGGTTGTATTGAAATACCACAGTCGGATACCTGTTTGAAATATTCAGCATCAATCCCGCGCCATACATATCGGTGCGCAAGGTGGAGAGTAAGACATTGTTCAGGTTGTTGGTATATCCCTGATACGTGCCTGTGAGTGTGAGCTTTCTCTTGAAGAAGAACAATCGCTCCTGTATGAGAAGATTATCCGAATTGTTGCGCAGAAAAGGATTGCTGAGAGAAAAATACTGAGGACCTATACGGCTGTAATCAGCAGTCAACTGGTGCCAGGACGTATTCCAGTTGACACTTACGAAATAGCTTAGAAAATCTGTGGAAAGTTTAGTGGGTTTCGTGGATGAATTGATGATTAAAATTCTTTGAAAATTCACCGGGTCAAAGGGAAATTTTATGTTGAATGCCGTATCCAGTTCAATTTTGGATATCGCACCTAATGATATATCATTGGTAACAGCACTGATCGACATGCCCGACTGAATAAAGATCCTCCGCCGAAATAAACGCGCCTGAAATTCTGCCCCTGCCACAATATTGTCTTTTGGCGCCAGACCGTACCGAATGGAATTGGTATCGTCTTTTGCTTTCAGTCCATTGAGTGCCATCATCCATGTTTTCTTCTTGTTGCCCATATACATTCGCACTGCAGTAATATCTCGTCGGTACATCCCGGGGATTACATATTGTGAATCATTGATCATATGTATAGGTATGCTTCCAAACTTGTCGTCTATAGTTTCCAACTGGCCTTCTATGGCCCTGTTAAGCCGGCCATGGACGATCTGTACTCCTGTCCCGCCTGCTTTAATCTGTGCGCTGGCCCCGGTAATCCGTACCCCGGATAAGACCAGACGATCAAAAGCAGGATTTATATCTCCCACCAATGCCTCAAGCCAGGGTGTCTGAATACCGGTTTGAAAGAAATTTCTGCTTTGAATGAAGTTGCGATTATCACTCGTTGCAAACATTTGAAACGGTATGGTCACCTTATCGAGTACCAATCGTGTATTAGCAGTAGCAGTGCGCGTAAAAGGTGGCTCCTGTCTGAGTGCTGCGCCCGGACCGGAAAGGTATTGTTCGCGATTGTCTATTGAAATCGTTCCTCCAAATGAATATTCTTTGTTTCTCCTGCCCTCGTCTCCTTTCTCACTGCTTCGCTCATTGACATAAAACACCCATTCAATTTCCTGCCAAGACGATATACCTTGTATTTTGAAAAATATCCGCAAGTGATTCCGCCCGTTGCGGAGCAATTCGTAATGGATAAATGACATTGTATTATGCACTGTTTTTACGTCCGGATAAATGGGCTTTTTGTTGAGAAATACCTTTACCTTACCTGGCACAAAAGTTCTCTGATCTTCAAGTGCTATCGACACAAAGAGGTTTTCGGCCGGGATCACACTTTCAGGTTCAGGCGCCATAATCTGATAGCGTAGTTCCTGAGCAGATGTGCGTTCTGCAAGACATATAGTTAAAATTGTAACCAAAAGGATGATGCGACTACAAGCAGCAGACATGGTATCTGGTAATTTTTTTAGTTAGAAGTAGTTTGCTTTTTTTTGACCTGGGTGATGATCTCAATCGGCACAGATCGGTTACTAGCCAAACCATCCTGGCTTATCGCCTCAATTTCAAATTTATATTGAGTAAAATGCCGCATTGGTCCGGTGTTAAAAGAGCGTCTGTCGGCCGGAAGGTCATTTTCGGTAATGATGAGCATACCATCCCTGTACAGGCGAAATCCTTTCAGGTCTGAAATGTTTGGATAATCCCAATAGATAATTGCAGCACTTGAATCTACTTCCCAGTTTTTTACAATGGGTATGGGCATAACTTTAGTCGACACCTTGACCGAAATGGTGTCGCTTGGATCGCTTTCGTACATATACTTTCCCAGCGAAGAGACACAAAATTGGTATATGGCCCCTTGGTCCATGTGAATTTCATACACAAAGCGGGTATCCTTGATGGATTCTTCGAAATTAACCCAGCGGATTTCATTGGTCAGAGGGTTTGAAGCATACACATAAAATTCCTGCGTGATGGTATCATTCGGGCTTCCTTTATCCCATTCAAGGGTCACAAATGTCCGGCGGTTTTGTGACCTTACAGTAGCCCGAAGATTTTTCGGGCGCGGGGGAATTATTTTTGGTAAATAATACAATATGACATCATCGCTGTAGATCTCTGTCTTGTCATTATATATAGCTTTTATACGATAGACATAGTATTCCTTGGGTATCAGGCGGCTTTTATCGAGGTATTGTGTAGCGTTGGGATCGGTGATAGTGGTTACCTTCTCAAAATCTCCCGGAGGATAGGCTCTGTATATTTCAAACCTGTTGATATGCCTGCGAATATCGTTGGTGATGGAAAAGTGCACGATGATCCCCTGGTCATAGTCCAAATTGCCTTCTATATTTTTAATTTCAGGTTTATGATATGAATCTATGATTTCATTGGGATCATAACGAAAGATGTTTTCGCTATCCTCGAAGTTGAAAATGGAAATCAACCTGATGGAGTACTCATTTACCTCGGTGTCTGACGCATTGGTATCATACACAGAGTAGAATCCTTCTGCATTTCTCTGGAGTACAGATGTCTGGTTGATCTTCACCCAACTGATCCCCTGCCTCCGATAAACGTTGAATCCTCTGTGGGCAATCAGATTTAGGGTCTGCTGATCAGCTTTCCAGAGGATCTGCACGGAAGATTTGCTTTGAAAAATTTTTACAGTAAATTCTGAAATGCGATTAAAAAAGAACCTCTCGCCACCGGTTATCCTGGTGGTGGCTACTGGTCGGCTCTGCTCCCTTTGATTAACGATTAGAAATAAACCGTATTCGTACGATACTCCGTTTTCTACTTCGGGATCATCGCAACCCAGTCCTGCAGCCCTGGCTACATCGTAATTAATTCCTACAACAAATTGAAATTCTCTCAGCTTGTCAGGGTCGGAAAGAGAAGCCACAAGTGATTGATTATCTAATTGTTTGAGTTTATTCGATGTAAAGAGCTCATTAATTTCTGACTGCATAGCACTCAGTTGATCTGCGGTAAGATTGAGATTGGAATAGGTCTTAGAAGCCGACAACTCAAAGGCAATGGGCTCTGTCACAGCGACCCATCGACGCTCATTGACCCGACGACGCTTGAGTACAAAAGCATTCAGATTGGCCGGTACAGTCCGAGGGCTCCACAAGAAGGACCACCGCACTCCATCGGCACTACCTCCAGTAAGCACAAACGACTCATTTTGCGCAGCCTGAAGCAGGCAGTTAAGGCTTAATAATACACTGAAAAATGTTTTCATGGCATGAATGCTGTTATAAAGTGATTGATATTTCGGGGCTTTCGATCACATTTCCGTAAAAAGGAATCGAAAAGGGCAGCGTTATCCGGCCGCTACCGGTAAGGGTCAGTTGACTGTTATGGTAGCTCGCATTGCCATTAACCACAACTTCTACACCGCAATTCATTGTAAAGAAATATGTCTCAACGGTAGCGGTTGCGTTTCCTTGTGCAGATAATCCAAATGAGCCGGAGATGCCATTGGCATTAATATTGACAGCAAAGTTAGAGTTGACATTCATTTGAGCGTCGAATCTGACTTTTCCACTTAGCCATGAATCATTGTATCCAAACTGTGCTGTGAGTCGTCCGCCCATTCTTCCGGTAAAGTCTTCAACACTGCTTAAACTGCCATTCATATTAAAGTATCCCTCATGGAGCCGTGCGATTCCATTAAAGAGATCTCCGCCCATATTATTACCGTTGGCTCTGAATTGATTATTGCCAAAGAAATAGGATATACGCAAATTGTTAGACCTAAGAATTGACCCATTCATAGGGAATCGGAGATCTGCTCCTACCGTGCCGCTGATGGTGTTGGCAGGAATGGCATACGTTGCATCTACATGACCTCTGAAATAAGGAGTGCGCCGTAAAACATTTAAATTGCCGGCGAGTGTTATGTTGGCACTTTCTGTAGATAATTCCAGTCGTATTTCACCCTCTACTTCACATAAATCAGCTGCATCGCTGACACCTGCACTCATTCCTACAAGGTATGTTCCCTGACGTGGCTCACCATTTGCACCTGTACCGACAAAAGAATAGTTGTAACCCACCTTACCTCCGACTTGAGTCAGTTTCAATCCCGTATTGCCAATAGGAATGCCGACTCCGGATTTGGCAGTGATACTAAAGTAAACGTAATGATAATCAGGGTCTTCTTTGGCTCCGTAGTTCAATGTGCCATCAATTCCCATTGCAGCCACATCTCCCGTGAAGGTTCCTTGAAAACCATTGTCTTTAAAAGACATATCTATCGATATGTTTGCTATGCCTTTTCTTAAATTTCCTTGTATTCCTCCTATTCCGATATTGCCGTCGAGATCTATGGTAAATTGGTTGATTTGTGCCGATGCGGCTACACCGGTCGCATTTAATTCCACCCGGGCAGTGACATTGAGTTTATCATCCCCATATTGGGCATTGGCAAGCAAAAATCTGAACTTTGAATATTTTACGTCTCCATTGCAACGGAAATCTTTTAGGCTCCCTTGCTCCACCAAAAATGTTTGGACATCCACTTTGGCACTAAAACTTTGATGCTTGGCTTTAAGAGAACCTTGGATTTTAATCAAATCAAAATCTCTATTGAATTCCGCATTGACATTTAGCTCGCTCAGTTCCATTTCAAAAGCTTTAACCTTATCTGCCTGAACTGTAGCATTACAACCCCCGGCTTCCGGAAAATTAAGACTAAGTACGAATTTACCCTTCAATGCCTTGATATCAGAGACTGTTGCCTTACCCGAACCACTGGTCAGCCGAAAGATACCATCATTGATGTTAGCTAAAAGACCAAGTCGAAGTTCATTGAGCGTCACTTTAAACATGTTGGTCGTGTAACTGGCATCAGGACGTACAGTAAGGTTACCGGACAATTCACCCGAACCATTGAAATTGCCATTAAAATTCGCGAGGATTTTATCCTGGTTACCGTCTTTTTTCACAAGGTCAATGATGATGTTCTGTATTCCGCCCCAGTTCCAGCTGCCCGTAAAGTTCATTTGATTGGAAAAGGTGAATGTTACTGTAGAGTTTGTACCTTTTCGAAGCATGACAATGCCTTTATTCCATGTAAGATCGCGATCTTCCGGATTGGTGACTTTCACTTTAGTGGTCCCACTCAATTTTCCGTTCAGATCTACCGCGAGATTTATTTCTTTGAGAGCAAGGTCAAATGTCTTGACTTTCTCCCCGGTAGGCAGCTGAAACTCCAGTCCGGGCATTTCGATATTTCCTTCCCACCTGAATGTACCACCTACAATCACCCTCGAATCGCAATCGCGGGTAAGTCCGAGCGTGACTCCCTGAATTTCTGTTATTCGTACTACTCCGCCTAATTCGTCCATTTTAAGGTTTATTTTGGCATTGTTGGATTGGTATATGCAGTGACCGTTAGCGTCGGGCATTGGAGCGACAGGATTCACATTAACACCTACTTCAATCGGACCCACCAATACATTTCCGGCAATGGGCTGACATTGACATTCGCAATTATTGACAATGGCAGAGGAGGTATATGTAATGTTGCCAATAGAATAAATCAATTGCACCTGTGCATTTTTTATGGATGTATCGAGCAGGGCTATTGTAGGAGTTAGTGTATTTTGTCCATTGGTAATACGTACCTTGGGGTGCAAAGAATTCCACTGATAAGCGGATCCGGGAAAATTTTGGGGGTAGACTGCCTGAGCCATGTTTACCATGCGATTGCCCAAAGCCCCGAGACAAATGATTTGTGGCAAATCCACTTTCATGCTCACTACGGTTAGATTCATTACATCCTCACCAGACTGGCGTATGAGACCATGCAGCCTTTCATTGCCGTTTTCGTCGTAGGTCGTCCAGGTAGAATCAGCAAACTCGCCGGGCTGCAGTGTTTTTGCATATTCAATTTCATATTTGCCAGAAATCTTCGCCGGAGTAGAAAAACCCGGTTCAGGAGCATCTGGGATTTTGACGCTCAGAGTTCCTTGCCAGTTGATGTTCTGATTGGTACCGATGCTCATTTTGATTGCTCCTGGCTCGTCTTCCGAAGGTGTGGAAGGATTTACGTTGATGGTAATAGGGCCTTCTGTACGCAATGTGACCCTCCCGTTTTCAAAAGGATCAGTTTGTTTTTGAAACTGACCTCTCAACTGTGTAGCCTGATTGGTTTGTTTGCTTACAATTAGAATATTGCTTCGGGGCACGCCAAACGGCTCGATGACATTGGGGTTATTCCCGAGTCCCTGATGAGGATTTTGCTGTGCGAGGCAGCCGTATCCAAAGAGTCCAATCAAGATGGGTACAGCTTTTTTAAGATTATAAAAA
>CALFUW010000039.1 GCA_937929815.1 uncultured Flavobacteriales bacterium
TATATTAATTGAATCAGGGTTTGACGAATTGGTTAAAAAAAATTAGCATATACATTTTAAATCATCAAAAGAGAAGTAAAACAATTTTTACAAATATTTACATGTAAGATATAAGCATAAACCAGTACTTGACTAGCTCTTCTTTGCGTGTAATTAAAAAATGAACAAGGTTTTTCTAAATCTTTTCAATTTTTTTCCTATTTTTGATAAAAACCGTTAAACCCACAAGATGAAAAGATTTTTAATGCTTATTGCAAGTTTTATGACCATTTGTTCTATAAGCGGACAGCAGTGGTATGATATGATGCAAAACGGAGAACGCGATTTCAGAAAAATCCGAGCTTCTGCCGAAGAATATTTTAAAAATGTAAACATTCAACAGAGAGGTGTGGGCTACAATCTATACAAGCGCTGGGAGTATCAGGCCCTTCAAACTCTTGGCCAGGACAGCATCCTTCCATCCATAGATCTGGCGGCAGAGTGGAATCAATATCTTCGGCAGAATAACCGAAAATCAACCCAATCGACTGCTAACTGGCAGCCTCTCGGGCCCACCTCCTGGTCTGTGATGAACAATGGGTACAGTCCAGGACTCGGAAGGGTCAACTACATATATATAGATACAGCCCATAACAATACACTATACGTGTGTACACCTTCCGGCGGACTTTGGAGAAGTTATGACATGGGTAATACCTATCACGTTCTGACAGATCACTTAGCATCTATAGGTTGTGGAGCCGTAGTAGTAAATCCTCTGGACACCAATGTGCTGTATCTGGCCACCGGGGATAATTTCAGCGCATCTACCTACTCCATCGGAGTGTTGAAATCCACAGATTATGGTCAGACCTGGAATCCGACAGGACTGAATTACAATCAAAACCAAATGATCCGGATTTTCAGATTAATCCTTCATCCGCAAGATACCTCACTGCTGCTTGCTAGTACTTCTCAGGGCATCTTTCGGTCAGTAGATGGTGGCAATTCATGGTCACTCGTCCATAATCTGCATGCCAGAAGCCTTATATACAATCCTAAAAATCCCAATACGGTCTTTGCTGCCTTTAAGCAGCTCATTAAGAGTCATGATTTCGGACTAACGTGGACGCACATCACAGACACCATTCCTCCGGCTTCCGATATCTCAAGGATGGAAGTGGCCATAAGTCCATCCGATACTTCTGTGGTCTATGCACTGATCGGTGGTGCGGACAATGGTTTTTTAAACCTGAGCCGCTCGTTGGACGGTGGTAACACCTTCCATGTGCGCTCCACCACACCCAACATCCTCCACCACAACGAACAAGGCATAGGTACAGGAGGGCAAGCCTTTTATGATCTTGCATTGGCAGTAGATCCTCTGTACCCCAATATCATCTTTACCGGAGGTATAAATATATGGAAATCCACCAATGGAGGTGCCTCATTTACAATCAAATCACACTGGATATACAGCAATCAAAACCTCCCGTATGTACATGCAGATATTCATTTTCTTGGATTTTACAACGGGACGCTGTACGCCGGATGTGATGGTGGTATCTTCCTTGCCACGAATGGTGGTGATGTATGGATTGATCTATCAGAGGGACTGAAAATCACACAGGTATATCGACTTGGCACCTCCCATACCCATCCCGATATTATCCACTTTGGGGCTCAAGACAACGGGAGTATGCGTCGGTTTCTCAATGGAAGCTGGCACCAGGCCTTTGGAGCAGACGGAATGGAGACAGTGATCGATTATACCAATCCAAACATTGCTGTCATCAGTTACCAAAATGGAGGGCTTCTACTTACAGTAGACGGCGGAAATTCATTCACACCTTTTATGAATGGTGTCGACCAGCTCTCCGGATGGATCACGCCATTTGTCATACATCCTACAGACCCTCAGCGATGGTTGGTGGGCAGAAGGGCTGTTTGGGAAACATACGACAGAGGAGTAAGCTGGGGCTCTATCTCCCCGGCTGACAATGTATCCATTGGGGCTTTGGCCTGGTCAAAATCTGACCCGCTGACCATTTATTTCTCTAAAGGAAATAGTCTTTGGAAGACTACCAATGGTGGTGCAAATTGGTCTGTAGTCAGTCAGACACTACCCTTTCAAAACATCTCCAGCATCGCCATCCATCCCCAGAATCCGGAACATGTCGTCATCACTTACAATTCCTTTGCAGCCAATCAAAAGGTTTACAGAACTCTGGACGGAGGGGTAACCTGGTCAAATATTTCTCAAAATCTTCCCAACCTTCAGGCATGGTCAGTCATTTTTCAGGAGCATAATCCGCTTAATGCCATGTACCTCGGAATGGGTATAGGCGTGTATTATCGCGACAGCACTATGTCGCAGTGGGAGCCCTATTTCGAAGGGCTCCCCAATGTACCAGTTCGGGAGCTGGAAATCAATTACACCAACAACATGCTGTATGCCGCCACCTACGGACGAGGTATCTGGAAAGGTGAACTGAAATCAGTCACCTTCAGTCTTGACGAATTAGCAGCCACCCGATTAGATGTATTTGTGTATCCCAATCCCTTTTACCAAGATGTAAAACTTCGCAGCAACAAACAGGGCATAGTCGAGGTGGCTGACCTAAGTGGGAGAATTGTGTTTGAAAAACCCGTCTCAGGACCGGAAAGCATTCTGCACCTCGGCGCTCTGGCAGCTGGCATTTATGTATTAAAATTTACTGCCGACGACGGGCAGAGATTCACACAAAAAATTATGTGCCGGGGGTATTGATCATTTGGGGCGCTGCCTGATTCCTCCTGACAATCGGAATATCCCGGGATGTGGCTGATAGGTCTTAATGACCGCACCGTACTGTAAAACAAGCGCTCGACCATGTAGATGTATTTAATAATTATCAAATGGTTGTATATTAGGCTTTTAAAAAGGTTACCAGGGCTCTTTTGAGTTAATCTCATCTAATCAATGCTTCGTGCCCAAAATTTCAATGATTGTACTGCCTGTACCATCTGTAAAGATTTTATACTTTCACGCCTGTGCCAATCCATTTTGAAGGTGATGTTTTGAAATATTAGATTCAACTGCAAGAATTGATTATGTTATGCATCCCAAACCGAAATATGGAATTAAAAATGAAGAATAAACATCCGTTTATATGCATACTTTTTGAGGCTGTACGGCCTATTGATGGACTATCAGCAATGCAGATTTCTCAATGGAAAATCAAAATATGTTTATAGGATATTCATTTACATTTTCTGTCTAAAAAATGCAAAAGATGAATTTCTCTTTTATTTTTAAAAAGTTTGTGCACTTTTTTAATCTGGAATCAGAGCTGGAAAATCACGACAGAGTGTATGAAGAAATTGAAAAAGGAATCGTTTTTAGAGGAACAAATCTATGGATTTTAATCTTCGCAATCATTGTGGCATCAGTGGGTCTCAACATGAATTCAACAGCTGTGATCATTGGAGCCATGTTGATATCTCCGCTGATGGGTCCAATCAATGGAATGGGCTACAGCATAGCTACATACAACTTTGAGTTGTTTCGAAAATCCATTAAAAATTTTTCGTTTGCCATATTTACGAGTCTTGCTGCTTCAGCCGTTTATTTTGCCCTGAGTCCAATCTCCACCGCTCATTCTGAGTTGCTGGCAAGGACCAGCCCAACGATATACGATGTATTGATCGCCCTATTTGGCGGCTTGGCGGGCATCGTAGCCATCAGTAGCCGGCAAAAGGGAAATGTGATCCCCGGTGTAGCCATTGCTACGGCACTGATGCCTCCACTCTGCACAGCAGGGTACGGACCGGCAACCGCGCAGTTCAATTTCTTTTTTGGCGCTTTTTACCTGTTTACTATCAATACCATCTTTATCGCTCTGGCAGCGGTTTGGGTCTCACAATTGTTAAAGTTTCCAATCCGGACCATCATTGACCCATTTCAGAAAAAGAGAATAAATAGCACTATTAAAACGGTAATTACATTGGTTCTCTTGCCGAGCATATTTTTTGGATATAAACTGATACAAAAAGAAAAATTTGTACAACACGCAAATATGTTAATAAATAGCATTACAATCTATGAAGGTAATTACCTTTTGAAGAGTGAAAT
>CALFUW010000040.1 GCA_937929815.1 uncultured Flavobacteriales bacterium
ATTAAACAGATAAAGATATTCTTATACAATGGGATTATTTGATTTTTTAACAGA
The DNA here is from genome assembly GCA_937929815.1 of uncultured Flavobacteriales bacterium. Lineage (GTDB taxonomy): Bacteria > Bacteroidota > Bacteroidia > Flavobacteriales > Schleiferiaceae > Thermaurantimonas. The sequence continues at coordinate 55 of CALFUW010000040.1, forward strand.
GGAAATTGCCATTGACCTCGGCACGGCGAATACCCTTATAATTCATAAGGATAAAGTAGTAGTAGATGCACCTTCCATCGTAGCCATTGATCGCAATACCAACAAAATAATAGCCGTAGGCCACCAGGCGAGATTGATGCACGGGAAAACCCACGAAAACATCAAGACCATCCGACCACTGAAAGACGGGGTGATAGCTGATTTTGAAGCATCTGAACACATGATCAGAGAGATGATCAAAAGCATTCCGGGACTGAAAAACAAATTTTTTACGCCTTCACTTCGCATGGTCATCTGTATTCCGTCAGGAATCACCGAAGTGGAAAAGAGAGCTGTACGCGATAGCGCCGAACACGCCGGTGCCAAAGAAGTTTACCTGATACAAGAACCCATGGCTGCTGCCATAGGAATCGGGGTCGATGTACAAGAGCCCAAAGGCAATATGATCATAGATATCGGTGGAGGAACGACGGAAATAGCCGTAGTAGCTCTGGGCGGGATCGTGTGCGATAAATCGATAAAAGTGGCGGGTGATATTTTTACTAACGACATAGGGTACTACATGCGCACCAAACATAATCTGTATGTAGGTGAACGCACCGCAGAGGAGATTAAAATTCAGGTAGGAGCGGCACTTGACGAGCTCGATAATCCGCCTGACGACATGGCTGTGCAAGGTCGCGACCTCCTTACCGGCAAGCCCAAACAGGTAGTCGTCAATTACAAAGAGATTGCCAGGGCTCTCGATAAATCGATCATCAGGGTTGAAGACGCCATCATGGAGGCCTTGTCGATGACCCCTCCGGAGCTTGCGGCTGATATTTACAACAGCGGAATTTACATGGCTGGTGGCGGCAGTATGCTCAGAGGCCTGGATAAGAGAATCTCTATGAAAACAGATTTGCCGGTTTATATAGCGGAGGACCCGCTCAGAGCTGTAGTAAGAGGCACAGGAATAGCCCTTAAAAACTTAAGCAAATACAACTTTTTGACAAGATGACAGACCTGTCAGCTCGCTGAGCGGGTCTTTCGCCTTCAACTCCTGCTAGAAGCATGAACAAGATTTGGATATTCCTTGAAAAAAATTCGTTTGTATTGTTTTTTTTGATTTTGCAGGGAGTGGCGATTGCACGTGTTATCCGGCACAACTATTTCCAGCAATACATATGGTTGTCGGCGAGTACTTATGTGGTGGGCAGCATTCATGAGAAGATCAATGATCTCAAAGAGTATCTTAGCCTACGCCATCAAAATAATGTCCTTCAAGCCGAAAATGCTGTCCTGAGACAAATCATTACAAATGAAGTAACTCGATTTGAAAGTAAAAGAGGATTGATCAATGACTCCTTGCTTAGGCAGATTTACACCTTTCAGGAGGCCAAGGTAGTGTACAGTACATATTCGTTTCGTAATAATTTAATGATCATAAACCGCGGCTCTATTCATGGGGTAAAGCCCGGAATGGCAGTGATTACCCCTCAAGGCGTAGCCGGTATTACAAAAGATGTAGATACGCACTTCTCCACCGCATTAACGATTTTGCATAGTAAGTTTTCTATTAGTTGCCGGCCATCGGGCAGTTTCAACTTTGGCTCATTGATTTGGAACGGCAATAATTACCGATATGCTCAGCTGATTGATCTTCCCCGGCAAACCCGAATTCGCAATGGCGATACCATCGTGACCGACGTACGGAGTCTGATATTTCCTGAAGGCATACCAGTAGGTATCATTAAAAGCTACCGAACACGTGAGCTAGGTGATTTTATTGAGGCTCAGATTGAGCTTTTTACGGATTTCAGCAGCATTCATCAGGTGTACATCATAGATTACCTGGAAAAAAAGGCCATTGAAAATCTTAAATTACTCATCAATGAAAATAAATGATGCGATTGGCTGGATTGCACTGGTGATTTTTTCAGTGGTTCTGCAAGTTGTGGTGCTGGACCAAATAAAACTTTCAGGCTACATCAATCCTCATCTTCTACCGGGAGTGATGGCTATGTGTAAACTCATGTTTAACCGATACTTTCATCTATTCTTTTCGTTTCTGGTCGGGCTGATCATTGACGTTTGGAACGGCACCGGTGGCCTGTACGCCTCAGCACTTAGTATGGCATCCTTTTTTCCTTTTCAGAATGTCCTTGGCATGTCAGTGCTCAGTGATTTTAAAAGTATTCGGTCTGGATCAGTGGAGATTTACAGGTTTTTAATTTATCTGTCCATAGTGTATTTTTCTTTTTTTCTTTGGCTGTATGTGCTCGACAATTTTGGTTTCCGTAATTTTTTCACCATCCTGAGTAAAGTTTTTTATTCATCTTTGGTAAGTATTGCTCTTGTTTTTTTAACGGATGTGATTTTATCCGATTATACTAAATCCGGAAAGATCCGATGAAACGCATTACACTATTTATCTCATTTCTGATTGGTATCTGGCTGGCATTTGCACTGAGATTGTTTTATATACAGGTAATTGACAACAGCTGGAAACTATCAGCTGAAAACAACGTCATCCGTACCTTGAAAGTGTACGCTCCTAGAGGAGAAATCATGGACCGAAACGGAAGGGTAATCGTAGCCAATCAGGTAGCCTACGACCTGATGGTCATACCCATGCAGGTGAAAGAACTCGACACCGCCGAGTTTTGTCGGTTGTTTGCCATTTCAAAGGACTTTTTTTTAAAACAAATTGAATCAGCCCGGAGCTACAGCCGGTACAAACCATCTGAGTTTATCCGGTTTATTCAGGCCAAAGACTATGCATATCTTCAGGAAAAGCTCTTTCTCTTTCCGGGATTCTTTTTTCAGCGCAGAACGCTTCGAACGTATCCCTATCCTGCGGCTGCCAATGTACTGGGCTATATCGGTGAGGTCGATGAAAAGATTCTGGAGCGCAATCCTGAATATAGCCGGGGAGATTTCATCGGTGTGGCCGGCATTGAAAAATCCTACGAATCCTACCTTAAGGGAAAACACGGTGTACGGCGGATACTTGTAGATGTACGCGGTCGCGAAAAAGGGCCTTACAAAGATGGACTTTTTGATTCTCTGGCGATCCCCGGCAGTGACTTAGTCGCTACCATTGATATTGAACTTCAGATGTACGGGGAAGAACTGATGCGAAACAAAAGGGGCAGCATTGTAGCCATTGAGCCATCTACTGGTGAGATTCTAATGCTGGTGACCAGTCCTACCTATGACCCCAACCTGCTTGTAGGTAGAGATCGAAATATCAACTACCGCAAATTGTACAGCGATTCTATCAATAAACCTTTGTATGACAGGTCACTGCTGGCGGAGTATCCTCCCGGTTCGCCCTTTAAAATCCTTCAGGCACTGGTAGCTTTACAAGAAGGAGCAATACAACCCTCCACGACATTTACTTGCGGAGGCGGATTCAGAGCAGGTAGTCTTTTTGTGCGCTGCAAATGTGGGACTAATTATCCATTGCCTTTGTTGTCAGGGATTTACAAATCGTGCAACAACTATTTTTGCAATACTTACAAAAGAATCATCGACAAATACCCCAATGCACCTATGGGTGTAGAAGTATGGAGCCGACATATGAAAAGTTTTGGATTGGGGGTTTATTTCAACAATGACCTTCCGACAGGCAGAAGGGGTCTGGTACCGGACTCTGCATACTTCAACAGAAGTTTCAAAACCAATCGATGGAAAACCCTCAATACCATTTCGCTCGGAATCGGTCAGGGAGAGATGCTTGTGACACCTGTACAACTGGCAAATGTGGCAGCCGCTATTGCCAATAGAGGGTACTACTATACACCGCATCTGGTAAAAAAAATTGATGGTAAACCCATCACAAATTCTCATTACACACAACCTAAGAATACTACGGTAGATAGGATCCATTTTGAACCAGTGATTGAGGGAATGTTTCAGGTATTCGAACAGGGCACTGCGCGGGCATCGAGGATTCAAGGAATAGAATTGTGTGGAAAAACAGGCACAGCCCAGAATCCTCACGGCCAGGACCACTCCATCTTTATGGCCTTCGGCCCTAAGGAAGATCCCAAAATTGCCATTGCAATCTTTGTCGAAAATGGATATTGGGGCTCCAGATGGGCGGCTCCCATTGCCTCTCTTATCATTGAAAAGTACCTCACCGGCAAAGTGGAGCGAAAAGAACTCGAAAAACGCATGATCGAAGGCTCTCTGAAGGACGAATATGATAAACAGTTGATAAAAATCTTTGGTGGCAAATTGCTCACCTATCAGCATCCATGAGAAAGAGAAACTCCATATTTGACGGAATAGACCTGTCAGTCCTTCTGCTGTATTACGCAATGGTCTTCATTGGTTTTATCAGCGTACTGGCAGCGGTGTACAATCCTGAAACCTTTTCACTGACCGACCTGTCGCTAAACTACAACAAACAAATGATTTTCATACTCGCTGCTACGGTGATCGGTCTTTTTATCTTAAGCATAGACGGCAGGTTGATAGAGCCGCTTTCGTTCCCGCTGTACATCTTTACATTGGTCTTACTTGTTGCAGTACTTTTTTTTGGTACAAAAATTTCAGGTGCCCGATCGTGGTTTCAGATTGGTGCGTTCAGTTTACAGCCAGGCGAATTTGCTAAACTATCGACATCCATGATGGTAGCAGCGGTATTGGGATCGGCTACAAAAAAAAGTTTTACACGGAAAATACTTCTTTCGACACTAGTGGTTGCGATCTCCGCACTGTTGATTTTACCTCAGCCTGACTTAGGGAGTACAGTTGTGTTCAGTTCCTTTCTTCTGGTTTTTTACCGCGAAGGGCTCTCCGTATATTTTGTACTGATTTCTCTCGCTTTAGCAGTATTCTTTATCCTTGCCCTTGTGATCAACCCCGATATACTGTCGATGGTCACGGCGGGATTTGGATTGTTTATTTCTATATTGTGGCGTAGAAGCAGGAAAATCTGGGCAGGCACACTGGCTGTGACGGCCATCATCGTTTCATTTATCCAATCGGTGGATTATGCTTTTTACAATCTTTTGGAAGACAGACACAGAAACCGGATAAACATAATGCTTGGCAAAGCGCACGACCCAAAAGGCATAGGTTACAACACCCATCAGAGCATGATTGCCATCGGATCGGGTGGATTGTTTGGAAAGGGATTTCTCCAGGGTACTCAGACCAAGTATGACTTTGTGCCTGAACAGCAAACCGATTTTATATTTTGCACGATTGGTGAAGAGTGGGGTTTTGCAGGGGCTATGGTGTTTATCACCCTCTTTCTGATTTTTATCTACAGGTTGATCCTTCTGGCCGAGCGGCAGAAACTTCCCTTCGCCCGAATTTTTACCTACTCTGTGGCTTGCATACTTTTATTTCATTTTACTGTGAATATTGCCATGACCATCGGACTCTTTCCCGTCATCGGGATTCCACTTCCATTTGTGAGTTCCGGAGGTTCGTCTATGTTGGCATTTTCAATGATGATATTCATTGTGCTTCGTCTGGACATGTACCGGAAGGAAATTTTGTAAGCCAACAAATTGTTTAACGGATTCTTTACACAATTTTTTACCTTGCGATGGTAAATTCTGAAATATGTATCGTTCAAAAATTTCAGGCATAGGCCACTACCTCCCCAAACACATCGTCACCAACCATGATTTGGCAAAATGGATGACCACAAGTGATGAGTGGATCGTGGAGCGAACCGGTATCAAAGAACGCCGTTATGTCCAAAAGGGCGATGGAGATACCCCTTCGACGATGGGGACCAAAGCCGCACTCATGGCGTTGGAAAATGCCGGTCTGTCTGCCGGGGATGTGGATTTCATCATTTTTGCTACACTAAGTCCGGATTATTACTTTCCGGGGCCTGGAGTGATGGTACAAGACCAGCTTGGAATTCGGGAGATCGGAGCTCTGGATGTGCGAAATCAATGCAGCGGTTTTGTATACGCCCTTAGTGTGGCCGACCAGTACATCAAAACGGGTATGTACCGCAATATTTTGGTCATTGGTTCTGAATTGCATAGTGGTGGACTTGATTTTACTGACCGCGGGCGCAACGTAAGTGTCATTTTCGGCGACGGTGCTGGTGCTGTGGTGGTGTCAAGGGCTGGCGAAGATGAAAAGGGTGGAATTCTGTCTACCCATCTGCATTCAGAGGGAAAATATGCCAGAGAACTCGCAGTCATCAATCCGAATACAAGTCATTGGGTGTCTGAGATTCTGAGAGAGAACAATCCAGACGATGTGTCTTTCTATCCGTATATGAATGGAAATTTTGTGTTTAAACACGCAGTGGTGCGCTTCGCAGAAGTCATAGAAGAGGCTTTGAACGCCAATGATTACAAACCTGAAGACATAGACCTGCTCATACCTCACCAGGCAAATCTTCGCATCAGTCAATACATTCAGCAAAAGATGGGACTAAGCGATGCACAGGTGTACAACAATATCATGCGGTACGGCAATACAACAGCCGCATCCATCCCTATCGCGATGAGTGAGGCCTGGCAAGAAGGGAAAATTAAAAGCGGAAACCTGATTTGTCTTGCAGCTTTTGGAAGTGGATTTACATGGGCATCCGCATTGATTAAGTGGATCTGACTATCCCAAAGGGTAAAAACTATTACACGATACACTCGATCTGAATTTGACCCGTCCGGGGCATTATTTTTGTCTTATGATTGTAAATATTTAAGTAAATTAATTTGAATGTGTTAAGATTTTACCTCCCAATTGTGTTCCTGGTCATTGGAGGGATCACCCATGCTCAGAAAGACACCAGGGCGATTCAAATATCGGGGGTCGTCATTACAGATGATGACATTCCCCAGTTTATTCCAAATACTCATGTATTAATTCGTTCCAGAGGTCAGGGGACCATCAGCGGAAATGACGGCTTCTTCTCCATCGCTGCCATGCCCGGCGATACCATATTGTTTAGTTGTATTGGATTTAAACGCGAAAAATTTTATGTATCTCCTGAGCTGAAAGACGAAAAAGGATTTCTGATGACTGTGTCACTTGTTCGCGATACCACCATGCTTCAGGAGGTAACACTCTACCCGTGGCCATCGCGCGACCGGCTGTACACAGAGCTGCTTGCCATGAGGCCACAGACCACAGAACTCGATATAGCCCAGCGCAATCTGGCTCTCGAATCGCTTAAAGATCGTGCCCGGGCCATGGGGTTCGATGCTTCGGAAGCTGCACGTAATGTCATGAGACAGCAGGAGCAATCTATTTACAACTACAATCGCTACAACGGACTTGCCAACGGCGGTCAGGCCATGCTCTTACAGCTATCCAATCCATTTGCATGGCTTGAGTTATTCGAATCATTGAAGAAGAAAAAGTAAGCT
>CALFUW010000041.1 GCA_937929815.1 uncultured Flavobacteriales bacterium
AAAATGACTCGGGTACATAGTGCAAATCATTCCAGACAGAAACCTGTTCCGAAACTTTAATACTCGATATATATCCGCCCCAGACAGCAGGTTCGTGTTCGATGTCTTTGGTGATTTGGCCATATCCGACTGCTCCTCCAAGAAAGACCGTTATCAACCACGGGAAAAACGATTTCATTCCTCAGAAAAAATTCCACGCGAAGGTCTGACCTAAACAAGTCTGATAAGCTAAAAAATATCAGGTTTTAAAGAAGCACTCCCAAACCAAAGGACATATACAATCCTTCAGGAAATGCTTTGGAATATATCCCAGGCCGAAGTCCGGCCTCTATCTGTGTATACAATCCGGGTTTGATGTAAGAGTATCTTATCTCATTGGTCGTTCTTTTGATTCGAAATCCAAGAGGATTGGTTTTGATGCCTTCTATTTGTTCAAATCGAACCTGGCTATTCTGATATGTCGCAGCTGTAGCGCTGTAAATTGGTGAAGAAGCTAACAAAATTTCAATCTGTGTGATAGAAAAAGAATTTCTCCTGAATTTAAAAGGAGCAAGGTCAGCGAGTTGATATTTGTATGAATAGGAATAAAATTCTGAAAAGTGAATGCCTGCTCCGATTATAGATTGGGTGAAGGGCAAAACCAGTTCGGATGGATTCGCATTTTTATCTGTGAGCGCAATGCAGTCCAGGTTGTAATCTGTTCCGTCACTTCGATTGTAGATAAAGTTTGTATTGGATTTGATAAAAGATCCCCCTACACCCCACGAAAATCTGTACATGATTTCCTGATGCGTGTGAAAATTGATCCATTCTTTATAAGTTCTGTGTATTTCTGCTATTTTATTTTTTCTCAGATATTCATATTCATACACATTCTCTATGGTTTTTTCATCACGGAGCACCTTGACCGCCACATAAGGCAATGCGGTTTTTGACCCGGTCTTGTCTTTTAAATTGATGAAAGCCGATATATCTGTGCTTCTGTAAGGTTGGCTATATGCATTCTTAATGACCATGGAGCTGCTGAAAACGGAGGCATTGCTTATATCAGCAGCATAACTGCCATGAAGTAGAAATCGGTTGTATGTGAAGTATGAATTGATTTTGTAATACGCATTTCCTGCATATTTCTGTACGTCTACTCCAAGTTGGACTCCTGCTCCATACACAATGTTCCACTTCATAGGATCGTCATAATTTTTTTTAATTTTCAGTAAGGGATTGGTTGGAGATACATAAACAGAGTTTGGTTTGTCGTACTGTCCCCTGGAGATATTCAAACCAATCAACAGCAGAAAAACGCTCAAAATTGCTTTTTTCATTTGAATTTTCTGTGGTCAAGTATGCCCCGAAATTCCGGCATCTATCAATACCTCATTTGCAGTAAAATTCAAATGATCTGAAACAGTTTCAGGATGCTCAGAACCAGAATAAAAATCAACACACTTCGCGTAATCTGCATGACCTGAGGATGATAGATAAAGTATCTGGCTGAAATGACAGATCCGATCGACTGTCCGAGGGCCAGTACCAGTCCGGATGGCCAGTGCACCTGTCCGTACGCCACAAACATTAAAAAGGCTGGTATAGAGATCACGACAGCCATGATCAGTTTTATAATATTAGAGTCTTTAAGGCTCATTTGCATGGACAGCACCATGATGGCCAGCATCATGATGCCTACGCCCATTTGTATAAATCCGGTGTAAACACCGATGATGAAAAACCATAGATAATTCACCCAGGTATGTACCTTCTTTTTGGGATCGGTTTGTCGCTTCCACTTTTTTGGATTCAGCAGCAGGCTAAGGAGTATCAGGATCATTAGCACTCCAATGATTTTTTTCAATACATCATCATCCAAATCCATGACGATATAGGCCCCCACAAAACTTCCGATAAAAGCAGGCAGAAAAAATGGTATGCTGACCTGTATAAGTCTTCGTGTCCTCAGTGTTTTTCGGATGGCCAGGACAGAGGTAATCGTCTGCATCATGGCACCTATGCGATTCGTGCCATTGGCCAGACCCGGAGGCATCCCGGCAAAAATCATCAGACTCAACGTGATGGCCGAACCATTGCCAGCCAATACATTGATCATGCCGGTCAGTACTCCCCCGATCAGATAAAGCGCATACATCCACCATTCGGTATTCAGCAGTACATCACCTTGCATCGGGATGAAGTCTTACAGTTAAATATAAACCGCTAATCATGGCTATGATGATACATACCATCGCATGGAATGTCTTTCCGAACAGGAAATACCCTGTCCCAAACAAAATCGAATAGGCAAGGATCACAGAGGCTATCCACAGTGCTGTATTTTCTTTTATCTCTTTATTGTCAGCCGTGTGAATATTTTCAGGCCACACCCCGGCCGGATTTACTTTGGCACAGAAAGACTTCAGAACCGCTGTATTAGTAGGTGTAGAAGCATATGCTACGGTTATCCAACTGATCATAGTCCCAAATACTACTACGTAAAATGTACCATTGTGCAGCACAAACTCCCTTCCGGCCAGGGGCTCTACCCACCATTTACAAATAAGGAGGATTATCAGCGGTACAATTGTAGCCGTAAGTTCTGTAAGTGCATTGATGCGCCACCAGTACCACCTCAGGATGAGTACAGCCCCCAGACCAGCACCGGCCTGAATGAGAAACCGTGCTGCCTGATCAATCGTATCGATGTACAGTGATACCATCGCCCCGGCTCCCATGAGCAGCAGGGTGAATATTCTACCTGCTCTCACCTGCTCCTTCGGATCCTGAACACGTGCTTTTTTCCACAGCAGAAACAAGTCATTGGTAAGATATCCGCTGCCCCAGTTTAGTTGTGTGGAGATGGTGCTCATATAGGCAGATATAAAAACCAGCAGCATCAATCCTCTCACTCCCGCAGGCATGTACTCGCGTATGAGCCGGATGTATGCATTGCCGGCCTCCTCTACCGGCAATTCCGGATAGAGGATCAAAGCTGCCAGAGCGACGACGATCCATGGCCATGGTCTCAGACAGTAGTGTGCCAGTTGGAAAAAAAGAGAAGCCTTTCGAGCATCGTCTTCATTCCGGGCACTCATCATTCGCTGCGAAATATAGCCTCCACCACCCGGCTCGGCCCCCGGATACCAGCTGTTCCACCATTGAAGCGCTACAAATGAAAAAAAGGCTCCTGTCGAGATGGTCAATATTTCCGATCCCGTACCCGCTACTTGCGGAAAAAAATCAAACCTCCATTCCGGAAGTTTTTCCACCATTCCGGACAGCCCCCCTACTTCGGGCAGATTCACCACGAGAATGGCCAGGAGGATGCTTCCTGCCATGGCTACTCCAAATTGGATCGCATCCGTCACCACTATGCCTATCAGTCCCGAAATAGCTGAATAGATGGCTGTATAGATCATCAGAATCATCACCGCAAAGACAGCCGCCTTGTGAGGTAATTCAAAAAATTCAGCTACGACTTTAATCATAGCTGCGTTGACCCATCCGAGGATCACTGCATTGAGAAACAGGCCAAGGTAAACCGCCTTAAACATCCGCAAGGGTCTCACCAGCGGACCACTGTATCGCAAACTGATAAATTCCGGTTCTGTCAGAATACCTGCTCTATTCCAGTATCTGGCAAAAAAGAAGGTTGTGAGCATGCCACCAAGCAGCATATTCCACCACAGCCAGTTGCCACTGATGCCATGCTGCACCACTTTTTCTGTAACCCAAAGGGGAGTATCTGCAGCAAAAGTGGTAGCCACCATACTGAGCCCCAGCAATTTCCAGCTCATGGATCTTCCGGCAAGGAAAAAATTCTCCAGATTTCGCCCTCCCCTCTTACGGAGTCTCAGATTAACCCATAAAAACACAGCAAGGCCTGTAAGGGCGATAAAGTAATCAAGGGTATTCATACCTGAAGCAGATCTGCAGCCCATTTTTCGAGATTCTCACCGGCGAAGTTGCCCGAGGTCATAAACAGGATAACAAGTTGTTTGTCCTTTAGTGATTTCAATTCATCAAACACTTTCTGCGAATCGGTAAAAACAGATGTCTCCGGTATCTGAAA
>CALFUW010000042.1 GCA_937929815.1 uncultured Flavobacteriales bacterium
AAACATTTGGATATATAAAGGAATGAATAAATGTCCTGGTGAGTTCATCATGCGCCCTGCGGATATGTAATATCAAGTCAAGTAAATCAAAAATATAAAATCGAAGGGCGCCTGAAAGGTGCCCTTTTTAATTTTAGGTAGTCTATGACCCATATAATCGAAAAAACCCGAGTTTATATGCCCGAATCTTTGGGCGTAGATCGCGATGAATCCCATATTTCACTGATCAGGGTATTACAAATCATTGAGGACGAGTTTAAAGAACGGCTGAACGAATTGGAGGCCAGGCGAGGCAAGCCTTTAAAAATCAAAGATGTGGAGCTTCAGAATCAGATGTCTGCATCTGCATCTGAACCGCTCGTGGTGCGTTCTTATGTGTACAGGCGAGATAAAAAAGGCAATTTTGAAGTGCGTGTGTTTGTGCATTCCCGAAGTAAAAACACTGAAAACCGCATCGCGAAAGCAATTTATATGCTTGGTGCCGCCGAGGGCTGAATCAGAGTCTCATTGGAAAACCCGGAGCCATCTTTGCTGGAGCCAATCCGCATGTAACCATCTGGGTCAATGTGGTCTAGCTGGACCGGCTGAAGGGTATTGGCCAGTTCAGGGTTCCAGAAAGTACGACATCGGATATAGTTTTCCGTATACCCTTGAATATACCCCTGCCGGTTTTCAGTTTCCCAAAGTACGGTGTGTAGTGTGTCAATTTGCGATTCATAAAATGCGCGCTGAAGTTTCGCGGAAAGCGTGCGCAGCATTTTATTTCTCATTTTTCGAATGTGAACGGGTACTGCTCCGTTCATGGTTGCGGCAGCCGTATTGTCCCGTTCTGAATAGGTAAACACATGCAGGTACGATATAGGCAGCGACCGGATGAAATCGTACGTTTCCATGAAGCAATCATCCGTTTCGCCAGGGAAACCAACGATTACATCTGCCCCGATACATGCATGTGGCATGAGCTTTTTGATCAGACGGACGCGTTCTTCGTACAACTCACGGCGATACCGTCGTCGCATGAGTCCAAGAATATGGTTGCTCCCGCTCTGCAGGGGTATGTGAAAGTGTGGTACGAAGTGTTGGCTGGCTGATACAAATTCGATGATCTCATCGCTCAGCAGATTGGGTTCGATACTTGAAATTCGTATTCGGTCAATTTCCTTTAACGAGTCGAGTGCTTTTATAAGGTCCAGAAAAGTGTGTTCATGCTTTTTATTCCCAAACTCTCCTTTGCCATAATCGCCGGTATTCACACCGGTGAGAACGATTTCCCGGATGTTTTGTCGGGAAATCTCTTTTGCATTTTTTAAAATATTTTCTAAGGTGTCGCTTCGCGAAAAACCCCTGGCCAATGGAATGGTGCAATACGAACACTTGTAGTCGCATCCGTCCTGTATTTTTAGAAAAGCGCGGGTGCGGTCTCCTATGCTGTAAGAGCTTATAAATGTGTGAACCTCTGATATTTCACAAGAATGAACAATGCCTTTGTCGCTTTTCTGAAGGTCATTGAGGTATTGAAGAATATTGAACTTCTCCGTAGCACCAAGCACCAGATCAACGCCCGGTATGGAGGCTATTTCCTCAGGCTTCAACTGAGCATAACAACCGATAACTGCAATAATGCCGTCAGGATTGGCCTTCAAGGCGCGTTTCACAATCAGGCGTGTTTCGTCATCGGCATTTTGAGTGACAGAGCAGGTATTAATGACATATACATCCGCCGGCTCATCAAACGAAACCTTCACGAATCCCTTCTCCGAGAAATCGCGTGCTATGGTGGATGTCTCCGTAAAATTAAGTTTGCAGCCTAATGTGTGAAAAGCAACTGTACGTCTTCCGTCCTTCATGAGTACAAAGGTAAATATGCACTTCATTTGGTTGGTATTCATTATATTATCCGGTTTTGGATTATTAACCAATTGTAAAGAATCGGCCTCTTCCAGATGCGAATATTCTGTATTCCGATACAATGAATCCGCGGGTATTACCTCACTGGATCCCGCCTTTGCACGTGCTCAGAACAATATCTGGGTTGTACATCAGCTTTACAATACCCTTTTGGAATATGACAATCATCTAAACCTGAAACCCTCGCTGGCCACCACGTGGATTGTAAGCAATGACGGACTGGAATATCGATTTAAGTTAAGAAGTGATGTGTATTTTCATTCCAATTCGCTTTTTTCGCCTGAAACTACACGAACCATGACTGCCTCAGACGTGATGTACAGCTTGCAGCGGCTTGCATCACCTCAACTTGCCGCTCCTGGTGGCTGGACCATGCAATATGTACGTGAAATACAAGTCATTCAGGATGATAGCTTGATTATTCGTCTGAAAGAGCCTTTTCCGCCGTTTCTGGGGCTTTTGACAATGAAGTATTGCAGTGTGGTTCCGTCCGAAATTAAAGATAGGCCCATTGACTGGCTGAGCAAAAATCCGGTTGGTACCGGGCCCTATTTTCTGAAAGTATGGGATGAAAATGAAGTAATGATTCTGCGGAAAAACCCGAATTATTTCGAAACCGACAGCCAAAATCGTCCGCTTGCTTATCCGGATGCGGTTAAAATCACATTTATCACCGATAAGCAAAGTGCATTTTTGGAATTACTCAATGAAAGGATTGATATGCTCAGCGGCCTCGATGCAGCGTATAAGGACGAAATTCTCACTCCGGATGGGGCGTTGAGGGATGAGTATCTTGAAAAATTCGTATTGCAAAAAGCAGACTATCTCAATACCGAATACCTGGCATTCAACATTGAAAAAGCAAAAGAAGAAAACCTGCCCTGGGCGGATCACAGGGTGCGCATGGCCATAAATCTTGCTATAGATAAAGAATCCATCATCAGGCACCTTCGAAACAGTGCTGGACGACCAGCTCGACAGGGATTTATCCCCCCTGTACTCAATCCCTTGGCGAAATACCGCGAAAAGTTTGACCCTTTAAGGGCAACCGAGCTTCTCCGGGAGGCCGGATATTACCAGCTGACACCCCCACCCGTGCTCACACTCAGTACTACTGCCTCGTATGCAGATATGGCTGAGCTCATTCAGCAAAATCTTGCTAAAGTAGGAATTCGCCTCCGTATCGATGTGCTTCCGCCTTCTACACTCAGACAAAACATCGCTGCCGGTACCGTGCTTTTCTATCGGGGTAGCTGGATAGCAGACTATGCAGATGGTGAAAATTATCTAAGTCTTTTTTACTCACAAAACAAGCCGCCTTTTGGACCAAATTATTCACGGTTTTC
>CALFUW010000043.1 GCA_937929815.1 uncultured Flavobacteriales bacterium
GTATGACTATCATGATTAAGAAGCATGGATTGCCGACCAAAATATGTGTTGTGTGCAAAAGGCCTTTTTCCTGGAGAAAAAAGTGGGAAAACGTATGGGATGAAGTCAAATACTGTAGCGACAGGTGTCGAAAATCGAAAAAAACGTTAGCGCCATGAAAGCCATAGCTTTATTATGGTACAGATGGAACCTCCGCACCCGGGATTGTGCACCTCTTGAAGCTGCGTCACGCAGCGGACTTCCGGTTGTGCCTTTTTACTGCTTTGACGACAGATATCACTGTACCCTTTTCACAGGTTGGCCGCGCACAGGCATGCATCGCACCCGATTTCTCCTTGAATCGCTAAGCGATCTTCGCAACAGCCTTCGTAATATAGGAAGTGATTTATACTGTAAAAAAGGGATAACGGAAGAAGAAATAGGAAAAATAAATCACCGGTATCCAATAGCTGCCATTTATTACCCAAAATATTATAGTCAGGATGAAATAGATATAGAACGGAATGTGGCCAGATTAAACATTCCAATGATCGGATTTGATGAGCATTCGCTCATTGCTCCTGATGATCTTCCGTTTGATGTTGAAAAATTGCCTTTTGTATTTACAGAATTTCGAAAAAAGGTAGAAAAATCTCTGAAAATAAAAACTGAATACTCCGGCACTAATCACCTTACCACCCCTTCAGAATTTATAGAGACCTCAATTATACCCGATATCGAATGTTTTGGGTTTCCGGCTCAATCGGATGCTGACCCAAGAGCGGCATTTGCTCTGCACGGAGGTGAGACCAATGCCTGGAAGCGATTGGAATATTACATCTGGAATTCGAAAAAAATTTCTTCCTATAAGAAGACAAGAAATGGTCTTATCGGTGCAGATTACTCTTCAAAATTTTCAGCTTATCTGGCGATGGGAAACATAAGTGCTCGCTCGTTTTACAGGCAAATCAAGGCATATGAACAGGCAATAGAATCGAATGAATCCACATACTGGCTTTTTTTTGAGTTGCTTTGGAGAGATTTCTTTATCTTCAACGCAATGAAAATGAAAGGGTCTTTTTTTAAAGTTTCACGTCATTACAAACCTAAAATCACAAAAAATTTTGAAAAATGGCGATTAGGCGAAACCAATGAGCCTTTTGTAAATGCCAATATGATTGAGCTCCTTAAAACCGGATACATGAGCAATCGCGGACGACAGATCGTCGCAAGCTATCTTGTACACAATCTGAAACAACCCTGGTATGCAGGGGCTTTGTGGTTTGAAAGTCAATTAATTGACTATGACGTGTACAGCAACTATGGCAATTGGACGTATGTGGCCGGTATAGGCAATGATCCAAGAAGCAGAGTCTTCAATATAAAGCTTCAGGCAGAGAAGTACGACCCGAATTGCAGCTATCAAAGACTTTGGTTGAGCAAATGAACAGATTTTACAATTTGTTAAATGTTCTAAAAATCAGTTCCTCAAACTAATCCCTCATTTACATTTGAGCGCAAATAAAAATACCGTATATCCAATGAAAATTACTGTAATAGGCGCAGGCAATGTAGGTGCTACATGTGCCAACGTGTGTGCCGAAAAAGAGCTGGCTGAAGAGATCATCCTCCTGGACATCAAAGAAGGTTTTGCAGAGGGCAAAGCACTCGATATGTGGCAAACTGCCCCTATCAACATGTACGACAGCAGAATTACAGGTGTGACCAATGATTACTCAGCCACCAAAGGCAGTGATGTGGTGGTGATTACTTCAGGATTGCCAAGAAAACCAGGTATGAGCAGGGACGACCTAATCGCTACCAATGCTGGCATTGTCAAGTCTGTGACTGAAAACATCATTAAAAACTCTCCTGATACCATCATTATCGTAGTATCCAACCCACTGGATGTCATGACCTACTGCGCGTATAAAACAGCGGGATTAGACAGCAATAAAGTGTTTGGAATGGCAGGAATACTGGATACAGCCCGCTACAAGGCATTTCTGGCCACAGAACTCAACGTGTCTCCAAAAGACATTCAAGCGGTACTGATGGGTGGTCACGGCGATACGATGGTCCCTCTCCCCCGTTATACTACCGTAGGTGGAATCCCGGTCACCGAACTCATCGACAATGAAAAACTCACCGCCATCATCGAAAGAACCAAATTCGGAGGTGGTGAAATAGTAAAACTTCTTGGTACATCAGCCTGGTATGCTCCCGGTGCTGCCGCTGCTCAAATGGTGGAAGCCGTGGTGAGAAATCAAAAAAGAGTCTTTCCCGTATGCTCATGGCTTCAAGGAGAATACGGTTTGAATGACATCTATGTAGGCGTACCGGTGGTGCTCGGCAAAAATGGTATCGAAAAAATCATCGAGCTTAATCTTAATGAGGAGGAAAAACAGCTCCTCTATGCAAGCGCAAAAGCTGTAAAAGAAACGATGGATGTACTCGACAACATGGATTTATAAGTCTACATCCTTTTGATTACCAAAAAGCTGCCCGTCAACGTTGGCAGCTTTTTTTATGAGTCATGCATCTTTGAATAAATGGAGCCTATGACAACACCAAAATTTACCTCGCTAAAAAAAATATTCCAACTCTACACGTACATCCGACCCTATCGGTGGAAATTTGCATTAGGACTGCTGTTTCTGATCTTGTCAAGTCTTGCTAATCTGATTTTTCCCAAACTCCTGGGCGACCTGGTAGATGCCTCTCAATTAGAAGATTTTAAGACAGCCATCAACCGAACAGGACTGTTTTTGATACTTGTATTACTATTTCAATCGCTGTTTTCATTTTTCAGAATTATATTATTTGTTCAGGTTACAGAATATTCGCTGGCCTCCCTGCGCAAAGCCGCCTTTGGACACCTGATTTACCTTCCCATATCCTTCTACAACGAAAGGCGCGTAGGAGAGTTAAGCAGCCGACTATCAAACGATATTGTTGTGCTTCAGGAAACTATGACAACGACATTGGCCGAATTTCTTCGACAGCTATTCATCATTGTAGGAGGTATAGCCCTATTGGCATACACATCATGGAAACTGACTCTTTTTATGCTCGCTATTTTGCCTCCTATTGTACTCATCACCATGTATTTCGGACGTTATATCCGCTCACTTTCAAAAAAAGTGCAGGACGAAATTGCCGGGGGACAAACCATTCTTGAAGAAACTCTTCAGGGAATTTACAATGTTAAAATTTTTGTCAATGAATGGTTTGAAGAAAAAAGGTATGGAAAAGAAATTGATAAAGCCTGTACCACAGCCATCAAAACCGGCATTTGGAGAGGTGCGTTTGCATCGTTTATCATTCTTGGCTTATTTGGTGCAATGGTGGCTGTTCTTTGGAAAGGAACAACCCTTATAGCCTCCGGAGAACTGGCCACAGGACAATTGTTTTCGTTTGTCATCTATTCGGGGTTTATCGGGGGCAGTATAGGTGGCATGGCCGATATCTACACAAGAATTCAAAAGGCCATTGGGGCAACCGAAGAACTGCTCAATATCTTTGAGTACAAAAAGGAAGAATCCGGTATTTCAGGCATTCACCTGCTACCTTATGGTGTAAAGGGGCACATTACCATCAAAGACCTATCCTTCAGCTATCCAAGTCGAAAAGACATCCAAGTGCTCAAATCCATCCGACTTGAAATCTTTGCTGGTGAAAAAGTTGCTTTAGTTGGAAGCAGCGGTGGTGGCAAGAGTACCCTTATTGCATTATTGTGCAAGCTGTATGAAAATTATGAAGGAGATATATTTCTGGACGGCATCAGCTATCGGCAGCTGAGTCCTCAGCAAGTAAGAAAGCACATCGCCGTAGTGCCCCAAGAGGTGTTGCTCTTTGGAGGTACCATCAGGGACAACATTGCTTACGGAAAGCCCACAACTACAGATGAGGAGATCATCGAAGCTGCAAAATCAGCTTTTGCATGGAATTTTATTGAAAAATTTCCTGAAAAACTCGATACAATAGTAGGTGAACGTGGGGTACAACTCTCTGGCGGACAAAGACAGCGCATAGCCATCGCCCGTGCCATAATCAAAAACCCTTCTATATTGATCCTCGACGAGGCAACTTCATCCCTGGATTCTGAGTCAGAATATTACATTCAATTGGCCCTTGAAAAAGTCATGAAAGGCCGAACCTCCATCATCATAGCCCACAGACTCTCCACCATAAAAAAGGTAGATAAAATCGTAGTACTTGACAACGGCAAAATAGCCGAAACAGGCAACCATGAGGAACTAATGGTAAAACACAATAGCCTGTATAAAAAATGGCATGAAATTCAGAATTTTTCTTAGACAAGTAATATACCATCTATCCTTACAGAATTCGTCCTGAAATAAATGGTGAATATTCTGTGCAATAAAGAATCTCCAATGATAAAAAATCAAGGAGGAAAATTATAGTAACCAATGTAAATACACTTCTCACAGTGTACTGCTGAGAAAATTAATGGAGTGCATGATGCATAGGATAAAAAAATATCTCAAATCTCAAATAACACTTTATTCACTTTAAATGGTATTTCAATTTATTGAAAATTAACTATTTGCGTCACAATAATACACTTTAATATTCAGTTTTTTGACTTTTATATGACCAACTTTTTCGAGGATTAATTGAGCGTAGTCATCAGACTATTGCCAGCTGTTTATATCTCAATTACAATTGTTATATTGATAAAAGCTTTCCGTAAAATAAAGGCATATCGTCCAAAGAATAAATGTTTTATTGAATCGAACTTTTTTGAAAACTATTTAATAATTAACCTCTCATAAAACACAAAAAATCTCAATAAAGTCAGTCAGGTCTTCTGACATAGAAATAAAACCCATTTTTCGAATATAGTAATTCTGCATCCGAAACCCTATTTTCAAACTCTTCGACATGATACTTTCTTACTGAAAAATAAACCGGTTTATCGATTTTACCTGTTTGTAACCAAATTGGATCGTATCTGTTTGGATTCTGGTGATTTTTACTTTCGGAATAAAATAAATGGGCATAGCTTTTATAATTAAAAGTGGTAATGTACGCGTCTTTATCTTTAAGCGATTTAAAAAATTCGATATTTGATCTTTGAGAGATACTTTCTACATTTCCAATATGTGCATACAAGGAGGTTTGAATCCATAAAATATGAAGAAAAGCTATTTCATAAAAATACTTTAATTCTGAAGAATTAAAAAACCTTTTTGCAAAAATCAAAAGTAAAACCGCTATAATAACAGGCAAATAATCAAGCCAAACCCAATGTACCCAATCTGCCATTAGATTTTCTTTTGCAAATACATCTTGAATCAATTCCTGAATGTAATTTTTTTTGTAAAAAAATATTAACACAACAACCGAAATAAAAAGAATAAGAATAATCTGTGCATTATAAATAATTTTTATGATGGGCGAGATATTGATTTTATATTTAGTGATGCTGTATATATACGTCGCTGCAATAAAAGTCATAGGGTAATACGCTAAACTACTGTAGTGAACAATCTTGGTTTTGACCAATGAAAACAATACCAATACAACAAAGAATAGGATCGTCATCCAACGTTTATAATCAGAAATATATCGATTCTCTCTCGTCCTTTGTGACCTGTCTAAAAGGCCACCTATAAAAAACGCAGACGCAGGTAAGCAACCAAGTAATAACACAACAATGTGATATCCAAAAAAACCTCTGTGACCCGCATCAGGAGTAGTAAGAAGTTCCCATTGGCGAATTGTAAATTCGATGAGAAAACTGGGTCCGTGAAGCATGTAGTCAATCACTAACCAAATTCCAAATGTGAAAAGACTTGTGAACAAATAGACCAGAAAGTGCCAAAAGGGTAAATACCACTTAAACCTTTCGAGTATCCAATATACAAATACCACCAGGGAAATAATCAGAAGCGAAACCGGTCCTTTGGTAAGTATGGCTAATCCGGTGAATACACCGGCTGACAATAGGCTACCATAGGTATTTCTACCATTTTTGTATTGGTGATAATGCGAAATAATCGAAAGAAGAGAAAGGAAAATAAAAAAATTGAACCATGGATCGATAATCCCGCTTTTGAAATACAGATGTGGTAAAAAAGTCGACCACCAAATGATGATCCAGATCAGACCAAATTTGATGGAATAGTGCTTATTTCCCCACCATAGAAAAAAAATAGACACGATAACTCCAAGGAATGCATTCGGAAAGCGTGCAGCAAACTCATTTACACCAAATATGTGCATGCTACATACCTGTAACCACATGAAAAGAGGCGGTTTTTCGGTGAAAGTCTGATAGTCAATCTGTGCATTGAGATATACACCCGACTCAAGCATTTCGCGGGCAATTTCTGCAAAATTTATTTCATCCCAGTCAAACAGATGAACATTACCTATAAAAGGAAAATACAATACAGATGATATCAGAATCACCAGTACAGCAGTAGTGAAAAATCTCATTTTTTAGTTTGAAAGAGTGAATGTAAACGAAGACAGATCCCTGTAATCAATACCCCAAGAGCGCTGCCGGCTGCTACATCAGGGACAAAATGCTGTGATAAGTACACACGGCTGATGCCCACCAGAACAGCAATTACGGCAAAAAATCCTGCTAATGAGCTATGAGCTACTGCCGCCATCGCAGACCAAAAGGCAAATGCTGCCATGGTATGGCCCGATGGAAAACTAAATTTGGAATGCATACGCACGCCCTCCACAAGGTTTAATTTATCAGCGCCGATAGCTAATACTGGTCGATTGATGTCAGGAAATAAAACAGATTTTCCCAATGCGGTGACACCCAACGTTAAAACCGCAATCAAAGTAAAAAGAATCATTTTTTCTGTGTCCCTTCGCACGGCAAAATATATGATAACGGGTACAAATAAGACTCCGTCACCGAGATTTGTAAAGTATTTAAAAAAGACATCAGCCCACGGATGTCTCCATTGATTGATTGTGAGGTGAAGATCTATTTTGTTATAAAAAATTGATAGAAATAAGGTAGAGGCAAAAAAAACCAGAAAGAGCAGGAGGAATGGTCTTGGAATCTTGTATACTGAAGTCATATCAATACGACCCGAGTAAGTGAAGTAAATCACCGATCTGACTGTTCCACAGTTTTTTAGATTCTTCAAGCTCATTTTCTTCAGCAAAATCCGTAACCCAAAGTGATAAATCATTGGTGATTTCGTCTTCTACCAACCTGAATTCAAAAAAGTATTTATTTCCTTCCTCTTCGTCTTCCTCCCAACGAAAACGAACGAATTGATCTGCTCTCTTGGCGATCATTTTAGCTCTCTGCTCAGTATCTCCCCAGATGAAAGTAAAATTGTCTCCTTTGTTATTGACATCATCACAAAACCATTCTGAAAGTCCATTGGGCGTACTTAAATATTGGAACAATAATGGTTTTGAACACTTGACTGGAAACTCTAATTCGAATTTGACTTTTTGAGAATCGGACATCTGCTTCAGTTTTTCGAAAAATTATTTTATAGATAAAAGCGCCCGAATATAGAAAAATCTAAAAATCTGAAATGCGTAATGTTAAAAAATTCATAGAAAGCTATTTAAATTACATCCCGATACGTTGGTCATATACAGCCCCCATTCCGGGATTATGACCGAGTAAGACATTGGTAATCCTGCGTTTAACTGCGTGAAAAACCATCATATGAAGGTCTTCTACAATTTCCATGTCGGATACAGGTATATGGATGCTTATGTCGGCTATTGCAGTGCATTGACCTCCCCTGTATCCGGTGAGGGCTGCGGTCATTATGCTTTGATCCTTAGCCCATTGAAGTGCATTTACTACATTTTTAGAATTTCCGCTTCCGGACAAGCCAATGACGAGGTCTCCCTTCTTGGCAAAATTTTTAAGTTGTTCTTCGAATATTGCGTCATAGCTTATGTCATTGGATATGGCCATGAGTGCAGGAATGTTATCATTAAGACACATAAAGCGAATTCGTTTATCAAGGCCAAAGGATGCTCCCTTTACATAATCGCCGGCTACATGCGAGGCAGTGGCTCCACTTCCTCCATTGCCCATTGAATAGATGGTGCCTCCTTCCTGGTATACCTTAAGAATCGTATCTGCCAGTTCGAATACCTTGGTAAGCGGTATCTGATCGATTGCCTCCCGGGCGTTTTTGAAATAGTTTTGGATATCTTGATTCATTCAGACAAAAATTCTGCTACTAAATTATATACTTTTTCAGGTTGTTCGGCGTGAACCCAGTGACCAGCATTTTCCACTGTTTCAATTCGTGCGTTGGGAAAGTGGGTTTTAATCGGTTCATAATCACTCCCGAGAATGTAATCACTTCGACTACCTCCGATAAACAGTGTAGGTCCATAATAGACAGCGCTTGCAGGAAGCGCTTTGCCGATTTCATCGATCTGCTCGGCAATGACCTCAAGATTAAACCGGAATTCAAATCCATGGCTTGTTCTGTGAAGACTTTTTAACAAAAACATGCGGATATCGGACTGTGAAATGCGCTCAGAAAGCTGATGTTCGATATCTGCCCGGTTTTCGGTCGAAAGGTTGAGAGATTGCAATGCCTCAATGATCGGCATGTGGTGTACCGGATAGTATCTGGGTGCTATGTCCACGACGATGAGTTTACTGATAAGCTCCGGGTGGAGTGTAGCGATTTTCATGGCTGTTTTTCCGCCCATCGAATGGCCGAGTATATGCGTGGGCACAAGCATTTTCGATTCGATATATTCAATGATATCGGCTGACATGCTTTCATAGTTGAACCGGTTAGTCTTGTAGGACCGTCCATGATTTGGCATATCGGGTAAGTGTACTTCAAGGTCTGAATGGGTTGCCCACTGTCGGGCTAATGTCGCCCAATTGTCACCCATGCCGAAAAGTCCGTGTAGAATGATGAACCGGTTTGAGTTTCCTTGCCCGTATATTTTGCTGTAAATTTTCATTCAATTTTTTTGCTGTGGTAAATGTAGATGGTATCCAAATATGTATGCGCTCCGTTTTACACGGAATATGTATCTCTGAGCTGTGATAGTAATCACTGTAGAATGAGATCTTTTCGATTGTGCCAAAGGATACTTGCCAAAATTCAATCAATTTAAAATGAAGTAAGCACTCAGGTAAGTACCAGAAACCAAAATTAATCCAATGAAAGGGCGATTGCAAAAAAGGCAGCGTAAGAGACAATCACCTTGCTTAGATCATCCAGCTCGTCGCTTAAACACCGGTACATTGGAGCATGCCTCTCCGTACATGAGTGATTTTACAACCGGTTGAAGGCGCTCCGTTATGGCTATATACACAGCCGGGGTGATAGCAGGATGCTGGCAACCATTTATCAGCACACGCTTATCACGAAACTCTTCAGGATTAAGGTCGGCAATGGCTGCCAGAAGCCTGGTGTGGTCAAGATCCGGTGGGTCGCAATAGAAAGGACGAGCCTTACTTTCGGTCAACTTTGCTGCAATAAGCATCCAGGCCCACATAGGAATGATGGCATCCACCGTGCAGGTTATGACCACGGAACGACCCGCGAGAGCCTCCCAGGGATGCGTTTTGATATGGGCTTTGAAATCATCTTCCCTCAGAATGAAGCCCTCATAAAGCCAGCCTGAAATATCTATCACCTTGACATCTGAGGTGTAGAGCAATTGCTTCAGACTTATGTTTATAAGACCGCTTTCTTCAACTTTGTTTTGAATACGTTCCATCTATTGTAGTCAATCAAAATATACCAAGTTCTAACCGGGCTTCTTCACTCATCATATCCTTATTCCAGGGAGGATCAAAGGTGATTTTTACATCCACATTGGTTACCACATCGAGGGCGCGGACTTTTTCCTTAACCTCTACCGGTAGTGTTTCGGCTACAGGACAATTCGGCGATGTAAGGGTCATCAGTATTTCCACATCGCCAACATCACTTATTTTGAGATCATAAATTAGTCCGAGATCATAGATGTTGACAGGTATTTCAGGGTCATATATATCTCGGAGTACATCCACCACCTGTTCGGCGAGCTCCTGCATCTGAGTATCGGTCAGCATTGGTCAAAAAGTTTTTAGTGGGTTTGTGGTATTTGGCCAAGAGCCAGGGCGTAGTATTTCATTTGTTTGATCATGGCCAGCAGACCATTGGCACGTGTGGGTGAAAGGTGTTGCTTTAATCCAATTTTTTCGATAAACTGGATATCTGCCTCTACAATATCCTGGGGGAACTGATTGTTAAAAACCCGGATGAGCAGCGAAATGATTCCTTTGGTGATGATCGCATCGCTATCGGCTGTGTAGTGCACGCGTCCATGCTCATCCAGATATGCATGAAGCCACACCCGGCTTTGGCAACCTTTTATGAGATTATCATCCACTTTGTGCTCAGTGTCAATCAGTGGATATTCTTTACTAAGTTCGATAATGTATTCATATCGCTGCTCCCAGTCATCAAACATTTCAAACTCCTTTATAATCTCATCTTGAATATCTTTTATTGATTGCATTGCTGCTTTTTAGAGCAAATATAGGAAGCCTGAAGAAGCTTTCCCAAATGTCATGTATTAATTGTAAATAAAAAAATGTAATCAAAAACTATCATAAGTCACTGATAGACAAAGTCATGTAATGACCAAAAGAGGTTTAAAACACTTACACTCAAATGCGCTGAAGGATACATTTCTAATCACATAATGATTTCCTCTGCTTTAAGGATAATATCATAACCTTTTGAAGAAAAATACTTTTCATCAGACTTATCCGAGACCCGCACGAGGATGAAATCTCCTCCCCATGCGCCAAGAGATTTTATAGGAAGGGGATAGTCTTTAAACAGTTGTTTCCGAATTGTGGGAAGTCCAATCATTCGGCTGATCAGCTCTTCGTGTTTAAGTATCAGATAATCGAAATCAGTGGCACTATTTGCTTGCGAAATTTCTGTTGTCATCATGTCCACATCGGCAACAAGAAGTGCATCTGGCACTGCTTGTCTGGTGCGTTGAATTTCTGAGGATGAAGATTGTTTTTTTCCGAGATAGATAAACCGAATGCTGTCTGCTTCCGGTATGTGATAATCCAGCACTTCGACGTGAGGCAAAGGTCTTTCGAGGCGATACAAAAGGTGATTTCCATGCAGAGCGACGGCCACATCGTATCCGCTTCCCGAGAGTGTTTCAAAAAATAGTTCAAATGCATTGCATCCAGCCCATTGGGCTATGAGAGCTACCAATGTGCTGCTACTACCCAGGCCCCAATGACGAGAAAATTCAAGTCGTGTTTCGACCTTCCAGCCCAACGGGTTAAATAGAGGATTTAATTCTTTTGACACCTGCAGGAGTTTCCTGAGAATTTCCATTTCAGCACCAGCCTCACGAGCCTGAAGGAGGTGACCAGTAAATTCAGCATTGAGCCAAACGGAACCGTCAGCATCCCTGGCAGTCCATAAAAGGTTGTCGCTTTGAGAGGTGCGCTCGGCTCTTAGGTGCTGACCATAGCGGGTAGCCAGAGCAAGAGCCCTGGCACCATGCATGACGGCATATTCACCAGTGAGCATAAGCTTTCCATGAGCAAAGGATTCGAATGAAGACAGTTGCATCACGACAGCAAATTACGCACTCTTTGAGCATCATCAGGAGTATCGACGGGTATGCTTTCGAAAGGGGTTTCTACACAATAAACCGAGTATCCGGCCGAGAGCCAGCGCAGCTGTTCGAGTTTCTCAGCTTCTTCCAATGGCGAAACCGGAAGCGAGGCTATCACAGGCAGAAGTGTGCTGCGGAATGCGTAAATACCTAAATGATGGTAATATTGATAGGTCTGCGCCCAACGGTCCGGGGGCACATCCCTCTGATGAGGTATGATGCTACGGCTGAAATACAAGGCCCTTTGCCCAGCGCCGGTAACTACATATACGCGTCCCTCTTCCAATTCGTCTGACGGTGGTACCGGTCTGATAGCTGTAGCTATCTGGGTATCTGGATTCTGAAAAAGCTGAACCAATGCCTTTGGTAAATCAGGATCGAGCAGTGGCTCATCCCCTTGAATATTTACTACCACATCAAAAATTTGACCTTGTGCATTCAGGGTTGTAACGACTTCTGCACAACGGCTCGTTCCATTGGGATGGTGAGTAGACGTCATCATAGCACTGCCACCAAACTGACGGACTGCATCCATAATGCGATTGTCGTCTGTGGCTACAACCAGTTTGTCCACAGAGTCAAGTGCTCTCTCATATACATGCTGAATCATAGGCTTACCACCCAGGTCGATCAATGGTTTTCCGGGCAGTCGGGTACTGGCATATCTGGCGGGGATGATTCCTAGCACTTTCATTGGAATGAAATCGTATAAATACAGGTGATTTTAAAATTTTAATGGCTGGTCGGAGAGGCTACAGCAGCCAAAGGCAGTAAAAGGTTGTGCAAAGAATCTGACGGTCATCTTCGATTCTTTTTACTTGACTTGCCTGACCTTCCTTTTTCGTCCCAGTCACAGATGAAGACATTGGTATCACGTGTGCCTCCATTATTGCGGTTGGAGCTGAATACGAGCTTTTTTCCATCCCAGGAAAACATTGGGAATGCATCAAACGTAGGGTCAAAAGTGATCTGCTTTAAGCCTGTGCCATTTTCATTGATCATAAAAATATTAAACTGGTAGCCTCTGGTGCTATGATGATTGGAAGAAAACAAAATGCGCTTGCCATCGGGATGATAGTATGGTGCCCAATTGGCCTTACCGAGTCGGGTGACTTGCCGGAGATCTGAACCATCGGCGTTACAAACAAATATTTCCATATTGGATGGTTTTACATGGCCTTTGCTTAGTAGATTTTTGTATTCTTCAATTTCTTCCGGTGTCCTTGGCCGACTAGCGCGAAATACAATTTTTGACCCGTCGGGAGAGAAAAAGGCTCCTCCGTCATATCCCAACTCATCGGTGATCTGGATCGGATTGCTACCGTCAATATTCATCACCCATAACTCAAGATCCCCGGAGCGGTCGGAAGTAAATACAATCTTGTCCCCTCTTGGAGAGACAGTAGCCTCTGCGTCATAGCCCCGGCGGTCGGTGAGTTTTTTTACAATATTTCCCTTAAGATCGGCGACATAGATGTCGTAGGAGTCGTAGATGGGCCACACATAACCCTCCGAGCGATCAGGCTCCGGAGGACAGTCATCACCTCCTTCGTGAGTACTTGCAAAGAGGATAAGGGTATCACCCGGTAAAAAAAAGCTGCATGTCGTGCGACCTAAGCCAGTAGACACTAAGTGAGGACGATCTCTCCAAATATCATCCCGCGCGATATCCCACCAGAATATCTGATCACATTTCAAGCCCCAGGCAGGGTTGTTGGACTGCATTACGAGCTTCCGGTTGTCAAAACTCCAGTACGCCTCTGCATTGTCGCCCCCATTGGTCAGCTGGCGAAGGTTTTTGAGATGCACCTCCCCGGGATAGGTAATGTCCTTCGGTCGAGGACTGCTCTGGCCGCTGGAGATAGTAGTGCCTGCCAGAAAAAAAAGTGTTGTGATCAAATGTATTTTGTGCATTTCAAATCCATATTTTTGACAAAATAAAGTATAAACCAGGCGTCACAGACTTGACAATGTCTTTTTTTTGATTCTATTAATGGGAAATTTGAAATACGAAGACTCACTTTAATGAAATACATCGAGCTGATTTTTTATGTCATTATTGGAATGCAGGTTTTTTATTTTTTTGTATTCGCCGTAGCGGGATTGGCACCCCACGATCTCCGAATACGCAAAAACCAACCTCTCACCAAAATTGCCGTACTTATACCTGGCTACAAAGAAGATAAAATCATCATAGATACAGCCCGGCAGGCTTTAGAAATAGACTACCCAAAAGACCTCTACAGAGTCATCGTGCTGGCCGATAGCTTTCAACCACAAACCCTGGATGCACTCAGAAAAATCGGGGCAGAAGTGCTTGAAGTACAATTTGACCACAGCACCAAGGCTAAAAGCATCAACAAGGGTTTGGAATATATGGAAAACGATCCGCCAGAAGCCGTGGTCATTTTAGACAGCGACAATGTGATGGCACACTTCTTTTTGCGAAAGATTTCAGATGCATTCAAAAGTGGTTACTCGATAATTCAGGCGCACCGCACAGCAAAAAATAAAAACACACCTATGGCCATCCTCGATGCTGCCAATGAAGAAATCGGAAATCACATTTTTCGTAAAGGTCACCGAAATATGGGTCTGTCATCTGCGCTCATTGGCTCGGGAATGGTCTTTGAGTACGGATTGTATAAAAAGTATATGTCAAGAATTACAGATACAGCCGGTGAGGACAAACTGCTGGAAATGCTTCTTCTAAAGGATGGGCATACTATAGAATTTTATGAAAATGCCTTTGTATACGACGAAAAAGTATCAACTACCCGGAACTTTGGTAAGCAGCGGACGCGCTGGCTGGGGGCTCAGTGGTACTTTTTCAAACACTTCTTTTTCGATGGTTTGAAAAATCTTCTCCTGAAGGGCAATGTGGACTATTTTGACAAGTGCTTTCAAATGGCGCTTATACCCAAGGTACTCCTTATCGGACTTTTGGGTATAATTGGATTGGTAAATTTTTTCACTGATTGGCTTACATACAATTGGGTCCTTCTTACATCATTGTATTACGCTGCCATGTTTGTTTCGGTACCGATCCGGTTATACAACAGAGATCTGCTGAGGGCTATCGCCCACATTCCGGTAGCTATATTCGCCCTTGTAGGATCTATTCTACGTATCAATAAAAAAACAGCCACCCACTTTGAAGTAACTGAAAAAGGACACACTGGTGATCACACTTAAAATCGGAGCTGAACTTCAGCTGGTGTTCGAAAGTATTCGGACGGGTCTGCGTTCGTTGAGTGTTAACAAGTTTCGCACGCTGCTGTCCTTGCTAGGGATTACTGTAGGTATCTACTCGATCATTACAGTATTCGCAATGGTCGATTCGCTGGAGAAAAACATTCGCGACTCTGTGCAGCAACTGGGCAGTAACGTGATCTACATCCAAAAGTGGCCCTGGGGCGGTGGAGGAGATTACCCCTGGTGGAAATATCTGAACCGTCCAGAGCCCAGATACGAAGATTTTGAAAAGCTCTCCCGTCGTGTGCGCTCTTATGACAAGATGGTTTATGCTTTTGGTATAACGGCCACCGCCAAAGCTCTTGGCAATCAGGTCGAAGGGGCATCCGTATTGTTTACATCTCAAGACTACCATCTGCTCTGGAATCAGAAAATCGAGGAGGGAAGGTTTTTTACCGAACAGGAATCTCGTTCAGGAGCTCCAGTATGTGTGCTGGGCTATGATGTAGCTGCAGGTCTGTTTCCTCAGATGAATGCCATAGGTCAGAAAATCACACTTAAAGGAAAAAAACTGACTGTAATCGGCGTGTTTGAAAAAACCGGTAAAAGCCTCATAGGCAATGATAGCGATCAAAACATTGTCGTGCCTGTCAATTTTGGTCGAAAATTTATAAACGAAAATGCTGTTACCGGTAGTTTTATCATGGCAAAAGCCTCAGATCAGATTTCGCTGGCGGAATTTAAAGACGAATTACGCCAGCACCTGCGCGCCATTCGACGGCTTAAGCCTAAGGCCGAAGACAATTTTGCGCTCAATGAAATCTCACTTATCAGTTCCAGCCTTGATCAGATTTTCAGGATTGTGACCATTGCAGGATTGTTTATCGGAGGCTTTTCCATCCTGGTCGGAGGTTTCGGTATTGCCAACATTATGTTTGTAAGTGTAAAAGAACGGACCTCAGAAATCGGAATACGAAAAGCCCTCGGAGCTCCACGTCGGTTTATTTTGGGCCAGTTTCTTACCGAAAGTGTTGCCCTGTGTATCGTAGGAGGGTTAATCGGACTATTGCTGGTATTTGCTACGCTGCTGATCGTAGCCGGATTGTTGGAATTTCCTTTCTTCCTGAGTGCGAAAAACATTCTCCAAGGGGTTTTGATCAGTGTTTTCATCGGACTAATTTCAGGATACGCCCCGGCTCGGTCAGCCAGTCTCCTGGATCCGGTAGAGGCCATCCGCCAGGGTAACTAATGCATTTTGTTGATAAACTTACCAAAAATATAACATTGAAAATCGCCGTCAACACCCGCTTTCTCCTTCCTGGTCGTCTGGAAGGCATCGGCTGGTTTACATATCATACATTGAAAATTTTAACTGCCAGATATCCGGATGTCAAGTTTACCTTTCTCTTTGACCGCTCTTGGGACGAAAAATTTATTTTCAGCGACAATGTTACTCCTGTGAGGCTGTTTCCGCCTGCCCGGCATCCGGTACTTTGGTATTGGTATTTTGAATTTTCAGTAAATGCCTATTTACATCGGAATCCTCACAGTGTTTTTTTAAGTACAGATGGATTTTTGAGTCTTCGACATAATGCCACCCCGCAGGTGGCTGTCATCCACGATTTGAATTTTGAGCATTATCCCGAATTTTTACCTCCCGCAGTAGGAAAGTATTATCGGTATTTTTTTCCTAAATATGCTCAAAAAGCGCGTTCAATTGCTACTGTGAGTGAGTACTCCCGATCGGACATATCCGCGAAATACAACATTCCGAAAGATAAAATTCACGTGGTGTACAACGGGGCTTCTGAGATTTTCAAACAAGTTGATTCAGCGACCAAAACGGCCGTGATAAATAGCTTGACCGGTGGATATCCTTATTTTTTATTTATCGGTGCATTCAATCCGAGAAAAAATATTGTAGGCTTGTTTCGGTCATTTGATCTTTTTTGTGAAAAATATGGAACTGAACACCGATTGGTTGTCGTGGGAGAGAAGATGCATTGGACAGCTGAAATGGAGGAAGTCTATTCGCAGATGAACTTTCAGAGTCGCGTGATATTTAAAGGTCGCAAACAGGGTGAGGAGCTAAACAGAATTTTGGCTTCTGCCGATGCTTTATGGTTTGTTTCGCATTTTGAAGGCTTTGGAATACCAATAGTAGAAGCGTTTAAAGCGGGTGTTCCGGTACTGACGTCAGCCACCAGCTCTCTGCCGGAAATCGGACAAGATGCCGCCCTGTACTGCAATCCGAAGGATTATGAACATATAGCCCAGTCCATGCATGCGATCATCTCCTCCTCTGAACTACGCAATTCTTTGATTAACAAAGGCCTGGAGCGAGCTACGCGATTCACATGGGAGCATACCGCGGATGCACTCTGGCAAGTACTATTCTCAGCCATCCATCCATGAGCAATCTGAAAGCATTTTATCAGACAGAAGTGCCGGAGGCTGGATGCGACGAGGCCGGCAGGGGCTGTCTGGCAGGACCGGTGGTAGCAGCTGCCGTCATTCTGGATCCCGATCGTCCCATCCAATCCCTGAACGACAGCAAAAAACTCAGTCCCAGACAGAGAAATACTTTGTATGATCGGATATGCAGCACTGCTAAAGCATGGGCAGTTGCAGAGGTATCGGTAGAGGTAATCAACCGGGTAAATATCCTCAATGCCTCCCTCATGGCTATGCAAAATGCTGTATTACAACTTTCTGTATCTCCAGGACTGCTGCTGATAGACGGAAACCGATTTGTAAACTGGGGCATTCCGTATCGCTGCATAGTACAGGGG
Source organism: uncultured Flavobacteriales bacterium (assembly GCA_937929815.1). GTDB lineage: Bacteria > Bacteroidota > Bacteroidia > Flavobacteriales > Schleiferiaceae > Thermaurantimonas. The sequence continues at coordinate 17,613 of CALFUW010000043.1, forward strand.
GATGCCAGGTATCAGGCCATAGCTGCGGCATCCATTCTGGCAAAGGTGCACAGAGATCGGCTGATGGCTCAATTGCATGAGAAATATCCTGCATACCAATGGATTCAAAACAAAGGATACCCTACAAAAGAGCATATTGCAGCCCTCATAACCTTTGGGCCGACACCGCTACACCGGCAAAAATTCATAGCCAAATTTTTTGAACCGAATATATTTTCTGACTAAATACTCCGGACTCTATCCGGCACGTTGACTTTTACGGAAATAGAAATCCTCACCGGAGTGCAGCGCCACACTCTGATTGCAATGCAGCCAAAATCCTGCTCATGATGTCTTCAATTTCCTGATCAGTCAGTGTCTTGTCGTCATGTCGGAGCGCAAATCTGAGCGCATAGGATTTTTTTTCGGGCGGTAAATTTTTCCCTTCGTAAATGTCAAAGAGAGAGATGCTCTTGAGCTCTCTGATACCCAACTTTTCTACAGCCTTTTCGAGGTCAAGAAAGGGCGTATTCCGATCAATCACCAGGGCGAGATCCCTTATTACTTCCGGATGTTTTGGGATGGGTGAAAAATGAGGTGTGGTAGAATCAGCAAGGCTCATAAAATTTTTCCAGTCTATCTCTGCATAATAAACCGGTTGTTGGATATCATAATCTTTTAATAGTGTATCATGCACAACAGCCACTCTACCCAACAGGCATTCTGCATGGTACAGGAGAACCCCCTCTCCCATTTGGTCAGAGAAAAGCTCTTTTTTATTAATTTCTATTTTAAACCGTCTGAAGAGAGCTTCTATCTGATCCATAAGGTAGTAAATGGACATTTGTTTTTCCGGCTCCATCCACGTATCTGACCAGATATGACCGGTGGCCACCAAAGCCAGAAAATCTGTTTCCTCAAATGTACCTCCTTCGGTTACGTGATAGGTTTTCCCAAATTCAAAAAGCCGCAGGTTGCGGTTTTGGCGGTTTATATTAAACCGGATGGTTTCAAGCAATCCAAAGAGCATTGAGGTCCGAAGGGTTGAGAGTTCGCTGCTGAGAGGGTTCAGAAGGGTTACAAGTTCACCTTTTGAAGGCTGGAAGTGAGAGGGCTGCCTGGTCAGAGAGTTGTTCATAACCTCGGTGTAGCCACGAGCTGCCAGAAGTTTAGAAGCATCATACTTCCTCATAAGATGTTTGTGATCTGCTCCTGCGGCCTGCCATGCAAATTTGATTTTCTTTGGAATCTCAATATTGTCCAGGCCATAGATGCGCACAATCTCTTCCACCACGTCTGCCTCGCGCTGTACATCTACCCGATATGCCGGAATTTCCAGTCGTAAGGTGTCCTCTATCTCGGCTACTATTTTTATTTCGAGCGAGGCGAGTATGGATTTTATTTCGGTATTTGTGATGGATTTGCTACCGATAAAATCGCGGATGCGCTCCAGATTGGCATCCACCTTATGGGGTTGAACAGGTATGGGGTATTCATCAGAAATATTCATAGATACCTCCCCTCCAGCCACTTCTCGTATCAATATGGCTGCTCGCTTCAGAGCATAAATGGTCATATCCGGATCGACACCCCGCTCGTATCTGAAAGAAGCGTCCGTGCTCAATCCATGTCTTTTGGCAGATTGGCGAATGTGCACCTGATCAAATATAGCTGACTCCAAAAAGACATTGACCGTATCGGTCGAAACTCCTGAATTCAGACCTCCGTAGATACCTGCAAGCACCAGGGGTCTCTCAATGTCGCAGATCACAAGGTCATTGGCCGACAGAGTGCGTTCCACTCCGTCCAGTGTTGTAAACTTTTCACTCTCTTCCGCTTTGCGCACCACAATCTTACGTCCTTTGATTTTGTCAGCATCAAAGGCATGCAGCGGATGACCACACTCGTGGAGAACGTAATTAGTCACATCCACAATGTTATTGATCGGATGAAGTCCGATGGCAGTGAGTCGATTTTGCAGCCATTCGGGAGAGGGACCGACTTTCACACCAGAAATGCTTACACCCGCATAGCGCTTACATGCTTTGCGGTCCAAGATTTCGATATCGATGACCAGTTGATTGGCGCTGACTTTAAAAGAGGATACCGATGGTAAACTCAATTCAAACCGGCGTCGGCGATGCTGGAGCGCTGCCGCAAGGTCGCGGGCTACGCCATAATGGCTCATCGCATCTGCTCGGTTTGGAGTAATGCCAATCTCCAGGATGTAATCCTGACCTCCTTTCACTAGCTCAGAAACGGGGCTGCCCAACTCACAATCGTTGTTGAGCACCATGATTCCGCTGTGATCACTGCTAATACCCAGTTCGTCTTCCGAGCATATCATGCCTTCACTTACTTCGCCTCTGATTTTACCTCGTTTGATTTTAATGGTTTCTCTGGAAAATGTTTTCAATAAGGCACCATGCAGCGCGACCGGTACTTTCTGACCAGCCTCCACATTGGGCGCTCCGCAGACGATCTGCAGCAGCTGTCCATTTCCGACATCTACCTTACAAAGAGTTAATTTATCTGCATTCGGATGCTTTTCAGCGGAGACCACAAAGCCTACAACGACTTTTTCATCCAGTTCGTGACCTGCTCCCAGGGAAATAACAGCCTCACACTCCAAGCCTATTTCAGTAAGAATCTCA
>CALFUW010000044.1 GCA_937929815.1 uncultured Flavobacteriales bacterium
CCACTCGCTCAGGTTATTGATGGCGCGCAGAGGAGCCTTTAAGTCGTGGCTTACGATGTAGGCAAATCTGTTGAGCTCATTGTTGATCTTTTCAAGCGAGTTGTTGTAGCGGTAGATTTTCTCATCGGTCCACTTTCTATCCACACTTACAGCCAGTAAATCTCCAAAGACACGCAGCAGGCGAATGTCTTCTGTACTCCATACACGCTTAAAACGCACAGCATCAAATCCGGCAAATCCCACAAGGCGTTCGTTAACTACCATTGGTACCACCACGAGGGATTGGATGCCTTGAGGTTCGAGGATTTCCCTGACGGTCTGCCAGTCTTCCGGCAATTTTTTTACATCGGGTATATGTATGATCTCATGTTTCTGGAGTTTTTCGTTCCATTGAGGGATGAGATCTGCCGGAATCATCTGAAGATTGTCTTTTTCCGGGTTGATTCCTTCGGCACACCATTCATGAGTATTGCTCATGACTTTGCCGGGCTCATCGTATTGAAAGACATATACCCTGTCAGCTTCGCAGAATCGGCCTACGCGTTCGAGGGCACGGTTGATTTTATCATCGAGTTCGCCTTGTAAGGAATTGATAAAGCTTGCAGACAGCTCTACAAGGAGCATTTCAAAATCTGCTCTGAATTTAAGGTCTTTAATTAAAGTTTTTATCTGACTGATATCGCGGCTTACACCTACAAGGCCGTAAATAGATCCGGTCTCATCGGCCAGAGGAACTTTTGACATCTGGAGCCAGTATGGCTGGCCTTTTTTGTTTATTAAAAAATATTCTTTATTGATCACAGAATTGCCCTCAGTGAGCACCATATCATCATCTGCATTGAGCGTTGAGGCATATTCAGGATAATAAATTTCCTCATTTGTTTTACCCAGCATTTCTTCATTGGATTCAAAGCCCGAAAATTCAGCATCTTTCTTATTTGAGATGATTCTTTTGCCTTCTTTATTTTTTACAAATACAGCGTCGGGCATTAGGTCTATCACTGTTTTTAATAGACGGCTCTCACGGGTTAAATTTTCCTGCAATTCATAGATTTTCGATATGTCATATGCTTCCAGCAGTACAGAGGTAATCTCATTCTTCTCGTTATTCACAGGGGTAATGCTTATATCGAAATGGTAATTCGCTCCGTTAAAACTTGAGTGAACATGCAATTCCTGTTTCTTTTTCATTTCAAAGGCACTCGATATTGCATCCAGAAGTTTTTGATTGTCTGATTTGGAATGTAAAAAGCCCACCAGATCGATTGTGGAATATTCTGTCAGTGTATGTGAATCTCCGGCCAGATCCTTGAAACGCTGATTGCAGCCGAGAATTTTTCCCCCTTTTGTAAGTAGTGCTGTTGCTGCATTAGATGATTGAAACAGTGCCTGGAATTTTTTGCGTTCCAAATCCAATTCTTCAAAGAGCTCGCAGTTTTTACAAGCCAGGGCAAGTTTTTGCAGAGGGATGGAAAGTGACTTTGCAAATCCTTCGGAATATGTCAGATTGTCAGCATATAAGAGCAGATAGCCAAAGTCCTTAAGCGGCCATATGGCGGTGCTGTTATTTATATTTCCGGGTTTGGTCGGAAGGAATTGTGCTGGCTTCTTTTTGCCGTCATGTACTAAGGTGGAAAGCCAATTTATGGCCTGCTGAATATCTGGTGTGTCTTTGTACTCTTGGATACTGTACACGGTATTCAGTTGCCCATTTTTAGCTTCTTTGATTACCAGAATATTGTTGAGACGGAGGGTTTTCATGAGAGGGTGTAGACTCTCTCTGAGCATTGGAATCAGTTGGTGTGTATTTCCGATTGAGTTTGAAAATTCAAAAGCAGAATGCAAATCCCACAGAAAATCTATTTCACTGGACATGATTGGATGTGGATTTCTTTACATGCAAATATTGAGAAAATCATTTACATGCAAGTAATCAAAAGGAGTGCATGAAAAAAATTTGTGTCTATAAAAGTTTATATCAATATAAATGTAGTTACATATATTTGCCTTTAGTTTATTAAGAATTTGAAGTGCAAGTAGATATATTAGCCATTGGTGCTCACCCCGATGATGTAGAACTTGGTGCCGGAGGCACATTGGCCAAACACCACGCTTTAGGGTACAAAATTGGAATTCTGGATTTGTCAAAGGGAGAAATGGGAACCCGAGGTACTCCTGAAGTTCGGGAGGCAGAAGCAGCGGAAGCTGCCCGGATTCTGGGGGCATTTTTTCGACTCAACGCCCACCTGCCCGACGGATGGATTAATGCAGACGAAACATCTGTACGCGAAGTCATAAAGATTATCCGGTTTTGTCGTCCGCGTATTGTTTTGGCCAACGCCCCCAGAGACAGGCATCCTGATCATGGGTCTGCTGCAGAGTTGATCATGAGGGCTGTATTTTCTGCGGGTTTCGATAAATTAATCACCCATTGGCAGGGTGAGTCTCAGAAGGCATGGCGGCCAAAAGTTCTGCTTCATTACATCCAGTTCTACAATCTGAAACCAGATGTTATTATGGACATTTCCGGATATTTCGACAAAAAAATGGAGTCGTGCCGCGCACATCGTTCTCAATTATACAATCCTGAGAGCAAAGAGCCGGAAACAGTTATCAGTTCAAAAGATTTTTTTGACAGCATCGAATACAGGGCACGTGACATGGGTCGATTGATCGGAACTACACACGGGGAGGGTTTCATTTTTCACCGAATTCCCGGACTGACGAGTTTTAATGACTTATTGTAGCGATGAATATCTGTCGTCATCGGTATTTTCGGGGACTTCGGTCAGGTCTTCGTCGTCCGGATCCACCATGTTTAACGGTGGATTCTCAAAATCCTCGTCTGCCAGATATTTATGCAGAGATAAGGCAAATGAAGGAAGTAAAAACAGGTTGGTAATCATCGCTATCAAAAGTGTCAGGGAAACAAGAAGCCCTAACGCTACTGTGCCGCCAAAACTCGAAAAGGTAAAGATTATAAATCCGGAAAATAAAATGATCGATGTGTAAAACATGCTTACACCAGTCTCGTTGAGAGCAGCGCGGATGCTTTCGGTAATATTCCAGCTGGATTTTTGTAACTCCTGTCGATACTTGGCAAGGAAATGAATTGTATCATCTACAGAAATTCCAAAGGCAATACCAAAAACAAGGAGCGTCGAAGGCTTGAGAGGTATGCCTGAAAATCCCATCACTCCGGCTGTACATAGAAGAGGTATCAAATTGGTAATCAGGCTTATAACAACCATTTTCCAGGATCTAAACAGGTACATCATCAATGCTGTAATCAACAAGATAGCTATTGTAAGGCTCTGAATGAGATTCTTTACAAGATATCGGGTACCCTCCAGAAACAGGACTCCAGCCCCGGTGATAAATCCACTGTAGTCTCTCTCCGCAAGCACATGGGTGAGCATAGATGTAAGTCGCTGTTTCAGTTCTTTCATCTCCAGGGTGGTGAGATCTTTGGTTTGAAAGTGTATGCGCACAAAGCGTTCTGTCGAGTCATATAAGGCACCTGTAATCTGACTGTTTTGGATCTCCGGATTTTTTATAAATCGGGTCATAAATCGGATTTCCTGGCGTGTTGGCATCCTGTAAAATTCGTGACGACCATTGTAAAAGGCTTGTGTGGCAAACATTGCTGCATCGGCGATAGAGAGACTTTTTTGAATTCCAAAATTTTTAAGAGAATCTTGGATTTCTGCAAGAAGCTGGAAGGTGGATAGCTGTTTTGCAGAGAGATTTTTTTTCGTATCAATGATGATTTCCACAGGCTCAATACCGCCAAATTTCTCTTCGATGAATTTTAAATCAGAATAGGTTTTGCTCTTTCTGTTGAGGTCGTCGGTGATTCTGCCCGAAGTCTCAATTCTTAAAAGCCCTGCCACTGATACAACTAAAAGCACAGCTGCAGCAATATATACTGCTGCCCGATGATGGAATACCACGGTTTGGAGGAGGCCGGTCCACTTCAGTAGCCATCTGCGGTCAAAGTGCTTCATATGCCTCTCCTTGGGCAGGGGTGCATACAGGTAGTAGAGGGTGACGATGATCATTGAATGCACAAAAATCACTACGATGCTCAGTGAAGCCACTAGCCCAAACTCCACAAGCGTTTCACTTCTCGTAAATGTGAGTGCAAAAAATCCCAATGCCGTTGTCAGATTGCTGAAGAAGATGGCATTACCTATCTTTGAGATGGTACGCTGTAGCGCCAATGCTTTGTTTTTATGATTTTTATATTCATAGTGAAACTTATTGATTAAAAAAATACAGTTGGGAATTCCAATTACAATCACAAGGGGTGGTATGAGACTTGTGAGTAGCGTTATTTCAAATCCGAAAATAGCCATCAAAGCCAGAGACCATACCACTCCTACCGCCACTATGGCGAGTGAAATGATGGTAGCCTTTACACTCCTCAAAAACAGATAGAAAAGCAGAGCTGTGACACCCGTAGCCAAAAGCACAAACAGATAAATTTCACTTTTTAATTGCGTTACATTGCCCATCCTCAAAAATGGAATGCCCGATATCTGCACACTGGACTGTGAGGATTGTTCGTACTCACACACGGCGTTTACAATATTTTGAATAATGGGTATAATTTCGGCATTGTACAGCCTGGCTGGGTCAATCTGTATGTAGGCAATGGTTGAGGTGAAGTCCTGATCTGAAAATAATCCGCGGTAAAAGGGAATAGAATCTTTTAAAATATGGTTCCAAACAGAAAGGTTGTCATCCCTGTCGAAAATCCTATGAAATTCAAATCTACCGGATTCCGTATTTTTAACTATGTTTACTGCATCCATAAAAGTGAACACATGCTCTACTCCTTGGATCTTTCGGATAGAAGATGCTAGTTCAGACCATTTTTTTATAAAATGATCGCTGTGCAGATTGTCTGTCTCGGTGGCTATTACGATGGTGTTGCTTGCCTGGGAGAAGTTTTCTTTAAACCACGCATACTGGAGGTGCACTGTATCCGATGCAGGTAGTAGTCTGCTAAATTGATAGCTCATACCTACATCATCGGCTTTGTACAATGCAAAACTCAATGAGCTTATCAATAATACTGACATCAAAACTGGCTGCCGAATAATCCAGACAGCTAATCTATCCCACATCTGAAGACACGAATTGACTTTCGTTTAAATATGGCGCAAGTTACATGTGCACGGGTAAAGATAACTCTTGCAAGGGTCAACTTTTGACCTAAAAGACAACTGATAATTGCTTGATTATCTGGCTTTCAAACAGATAAAGAGCTTTGTGCCAAAATATTTTTGGATACAGTGAATTCAAATCTGAGAATCAGACAGCTTATCTGCAAAAGGCACATATATACTTATATCAGGAAAAAGCCCTAATAAAAAAAACCGGCCTACATGCGGCCGGTTTGAATGAAATAAGTAATAGCAATTCAGATGGTATATTTGGAATTCCAAAGTTTGTCAGAAAAATCTTTCATCCTGGAATATCCGTACAGAGACCCCAGACCACTTAGAGCAATGATGAGGTAGAAGAAGAAGATTACACGGATGGGAAGTGCTGAACTGTCATAGGGACCCATCATCATAGAATCAGAGGGTATTAAAGCTCCAATTAAAGCGACGGACACAAGCGTAAACAGGAATGTTTCAAAGCTTCTCATCGGAAAAACAAGCCACTTTCTCCAAACCTTAAGGTCTTTACCCCACTTGTGAATCAGGTAGTACTTGTCGTTGCCAAGGTCGAGAAACAACATGGGATCCTTGTCTTTTTCGATCAGGTGAAACATCGATGCCGGAGCTACAATTTTATAACCTTCGAGGACTTTTTGCTCAGTTTGCTGAATTTTTCGAATTTCGTCAAAAGCTTCCTGAGGAATTTCATTGGCAAATCGGGATGCATCCAAAAAGCGAAGGCGATATTCAATGCATAGCTGGCGGATTTCTTCCAGAGAATAAATTCGGTCTGCATCTAAATGAATGAGATCCGTGAAGCATTTACCTGTACTTTTTATACGGCTGAGAATGGTTTCATAAGACTCATTGGAAAAGTTTGATACCCTCTCAATTCTTTGTGCGCGCTTCTTGCGAATGGCCCTTAACTCTTCAACCAAACTTACTTCAAACTTCATGACCATTAAAAATTTTGACAAATATAACTTTAAAAAGATTCAATTGTTTATCTGATGCTTGTGCGATAAAAATTTTTCATTCGGAAAATTCATTTTTTCATGATCAAAAAAATCTGATACTCTTACTTCTTTTAGGCTCATAGTCTGGGTTACAATTCATAAAAAAATCTAATGCCCGGGAAATCACCTATATTTTAGTCGAATTTACTTTCAATGCAGATATGTGATATGGTGAAACCTTTGAACCTGCGATAGCTTGGAACCCGCGACTGAGCTCACCTGGGTCGTGTCTACTGCAGACCGAGTTCGTCCAGGATTTGACGGCTGTGGTTTTTTGTGTCTACCTTAGTGATGACCTTGATAATGACTCCGTTTTCGTCGATTACAAATGTTTCACGGTGAATTCCGTCGTACTCCTTTCCCATAAATTTTTTCTTTCCCCATACGCCAAATGCTTCGATGACCTGACGGTCAGGGTCAGAAATCAGCGTAAAGGGCAGATTGTATTTGTCAATAAATTTCTGATGCGACTTTTCGCTGTCGGTGCTCACTCCTATCACTGTAAAACCTTTGGATGTCAGCTCTTCATACGAATCTCTCAGGCTGCACGCCTCAGCTGTACAACCGGGTGTGTCATCTTTGGGGTAGAAATACACAATCAATTTCCGGCCAGTGAAATCGGAAGAATTCACGGTATTGCCATTTTGATCCTTTCCGGAGAAGTCAGGCATTTTGTCTCCAACTTTTAGATGAGTCATATGTGATGATTTAAAATGTTTATTACACAATGCAGAGACTACAATTGTTTATGATGAGAACCATTTAATACCACCATACAACACAGCAAGCCATAAAAGCCCCTTGAATAAAAAGAACAAAAAGAGAAGTATAGCGGCCTTCCAACCGACATTTGTGATGACTCCTTTCCAGCCTTTTTCTTTTAGAATAGTGTGATATTTTCCTATCATTTTGTAAAAAATAAAAAAAACCTGAGCTGTAAGCCGGATTCTGTCTCCCGACACATCGGGTTTTCTGTCATTTATCTGATGCGGCCTACCCGCTGCTCGTCGCGTATCGGGCAGATGCGCCGGCTCATCACGTGAGCCGTTGGCAGCTTATTTGGCCTTGCTACGCACAAGGTTTGCCGTGCCTCCGCCGTTGCCGGCAGGAGCGGTGGGCTCTTACCCCACCTTTTCACCCTTACCCGGACTAAGCCGGGCGGTATTTTTTCTGTGGCACTATCTGTCATCATCCCATTTAGGAATGATGCCCTGTCTTTCGACAGGTGTGCTGCCCTGTGTAGTCCGGACTTTCCTCACCGATATTTACTGTTTATCGGCGCGACAGAACACTCAGGTTTATTTAATTATCTTCATCAAAGTTAAGACCACTTTGCCTTATCTTACAACCATCACCTTAGATTTCTTGATTATTTCGCCATCTTCGGATTGAATCAAGAGAGTATACATGCCATTTCGTAAGGGGCTTGTATCAAATGTAAATCTATTGGTTCCCTTTCGCACATCTGATGCCAGCAAGACAATCTCTCCACCTGTACCCATGAATGCAGGCATAAGCACAAAACGCAGCCTCTGTGCCTGCTCCAAGACAAATTCAACTTCGAAAAAGCGTGTGGCCGGATTGGGGAACAGCTTAAATTCGGAAGCAAAATTGAATGGCAGAGGGGCTGAATTGTCTAATAGGGGTGAAGATAAAACGGCGATTCGTGTTTCGGGTCGCCGATTGGCTTTAGACCCATAGCCGGCCCCGATGACTCGCCCCGGGGACTGATATATGCGCTGGCCACCGGAATAGTCACCCCATCTTTCATAAAAACGCTGAACTCCGATTCCCAGTACATCGACGAAGCCAATTCCACGCTCAATCTCCTGCCGCTCAGAAAGATTGCCGTCCGAATCTACATAGCAGGCACTCATACCCGAAGGATAATTGCGTCCGCAGTGATTGAAAGTAATAATAGCATCGTTTTCCAATACATTTCGGCCTGTATAGCTGATTGCCGGAAATCCATAGTCTAGTGAGTCGTGGAAGTAGTGCGTCGTCTTAATTTTTTTATTAAAGCTCTCCGGTCTGTCGATTCGCCCATAAATAAATCCCGCCCCGTTAAGGGGTGAAATCGTATTGTGCACAAAATGCAGAACATTATTTTCAAAAAAACCATCCTGAATGCGGGCATCGACGCAGTCAAACCGATGATTGGCCATCTGCCGTGCGTCAGGCGGTAACCCATAGGCTGTCTCGGTGCGAAACTCCGATACGGATAGTATACTTTGTCCGGTTTTACCCTCTACAGTTAGCAGGAAGTATCGATTGCTGCTGGCAGCCAGATTTTCGTTGGAAAGAAGAAATATCTTATTGCCGTAGTGTCCGCTGCCACCTTTGATTGGCGTAAAGTTAAATATTGGTCGTAGTGTATCTACCCCATCCGGCTGGTATCGGATATCGTAAAAATAAGACGTCGACATCTCCGCGCTGCCATTGTATCCGGCCATTTTGTCAATCTGCCAGAATGTAGACTCTACGTATCCGCTGTTGTTAAATGAGCCATTCAGAAATGTATTGAAAGTAATAAACAAGTCGCTCTGGCTTACTGCCAGGTGAGGATAATCACTCCATGTTTGATTACTGAGAGGACTACCGTTTAACACATATAAGTTCCAACCATCATCATATGGATTGTTGCTGCGGCTGAAGCCTACAACAATTCGTGAGCTTTGCCATGTGAAACCATTTAATATTACAATGATAAATCGGTCTTCATCAGGATCATAAAGAATACGCGGGTCATATTTAGCATCGGTCAGTCCTGTAGGTGCACAAAACTGTTGAAGCGACTGAACCGTCAGAAGAGAATCTCCTTGGCTATCAAAGAGAAAGATATTTGTGTTGATCACAGAAACGATCAAACCATTTTTTGACATTGCAATGTGGTTGTCATTGGGCGCCGATCCGTTGTATTCGTTCCCTTCAAACTGGAGATCAACAATCGGCAGAGGTATTGCCATTTGAGTTCTTTTCAAAGACTTAAGACGTGGGAGTTGATTAATGCTGTCTTTCAGACTAAGGAGGAATGATCTGAAACCGCTGCCTCCGGGATAAGGGGCCTCCAGATGCTGTACATGGCTGAAAAAGTCAGACTCTCCCCCAAAAGGACGAACAAAATAAACACCTTCCGGCTGTACAGACTTCTGCTTATACTGGAAATCAATATGTTGGGATGATATGGTATTTGCAGTCAGGATAAGCAGGCATAACAATCGCGTCATGTGAGTAGAAATAATGAAACAGATTATACTGCTAAGATAGTCAAGGACATTACAGCAAAAAAATCTATCTCTGAAGTCTTTTGAGGGTTACATCTGTTTTTGGAAACCGTTACATATTAAATTGTATAAAAAGAGTAAAAAAGTATAAATCCCTTGTTTATTAACGCATTAAAAAATAAAACCAAAGAAAAAATTTCAAAAATGCCTACTTAAATCAAAAATCAAGCCATCAGTCAAAAATTATGTATAAATTGCAGCATTCAAAAAACGTATAAAAGTGCTCAAGCAGGGATTAAGTCAAAAATTGCTGCAGAAACTTTCACCCCAGCAGATTCAGCTGATGAAGCTGATCCAGCTTCCATTGACCATATTGGAGGAGCGCATAAAACAAGAAATTGAAGAAAATCCAGCTCTCGAAGAATCTAAAACAGATGAAGATATTCCTGGCGAAGAACCTCTTGTTGTTGATGAAAGTGAAGACGAGTACGATGAAGACGGGGTGCTGATAGACCAGCCCGAGATGACAAGTATCGACGATTTTGATGAATATGATTCTCTTCTAAGCGATGATACTCCAGATTATAAGCTCAAGGCCAACAATTATACTGAGGATGAGGATGACTATAAAGCCCCGGTTGTAAATTCTGTTTCTTTTTTTGAAAATCTTCGCCATCAGCTCGGTATGATAAAACTTTCGGAGCGGGATATGGAAATTGGCGAATACATCATCGGCAATCTGGACGATGATGGATACCTTCGGCGGGATGCCGAGAGCATCGCGGATGATCTTTTATTTACAAAAAATATAACGGTATCTGTAGCTGAAATTGAAAATATACTCCGAAAGATTCAGCAATTGGATCCGCCCGGAATCGGTGCCCGCGATCTTAGGGAATGTCTTCTGATACAACTGTCAAGAAGACCTCAGACACCCGTCGTTAAATTAGCCTTTAAAATAATTGAGAACCATTTTGACGAATTTGCCAAAAAGCACTATGAGAAATTAATGGATCGCCTGGGTATCGACGAGGATACGATGAAGGACATTATCGAAGAGATCAGCAAGCTGAATCCAAAGCCCGGCCTTCAGATCAATACCGCTATGGATCGGGATTACAGCATCATTCCCGATTTTATCATTACGATCAATAATGATCAACTTGAGCTTCAGCTAAATGAACGCAACGCCCCAGAATTAAATATCAGCAGAGAATACAAAGAACTGCTTCAGTCCTACAAAGAGGGCGCTAAGACAAATAAGAGCCAGAAAGATGCTCTTCTGTTTGTCAAACAAAAACTGGATTCAGCCAAGTGGTTTATTGAGGCTATTCAGCAGAGGCAGCAAACACTTTTGATCACAATGTCGGCTATTATGAATCTTCAGAAAGAGTTTTTTCGCACAGGCGATTACACAAAGCTCAAGCCTATGATTCTGAAGGATATAGCTGATGAAGTCGGATTGGATATATCTACTATATCTCGTGTAGCAAGCAATAAGTATGTCCAAACACCTTTTGGGACTTTTTTGCTGAAAGATTTGTTTAGTGAGGGAATGACTACAGCTGACGGGGAGGAAGTGTCCACCAAGGAGATTAAGAAAATTCTGGAACTGTCAATAGCCGATGAAGACAAGTCAAAGCCCTATACAGATGATCAGCTGTGTAAAATTTTGAACGAAAAAGGCTATCCCTTGGCCCGGCGTACAGTCGCCAAGTACAGGGAGCAACTTGGTATTCCGGTAGCGCGATTAAGAAAACAACTCTGAGCGCGATGAAGAATACACATCAGCAGACGCTCCTCATTGCGCGTGTACTGTCTTATGTCTTCCACCCGGCCATTGTGCCGCTGCTGTTTGTGGGAATGTTTCTCTGGATACAGCCGAACACATTTGACAGAGTCCAAAAGATATACATCCTTATGTCTGTGGTTGCGGGTACTTATTTTTTACCGGTCACGGCAAGTTTACTTCTCTACCGGTTTGGAGTCATCCGGACATTGGAAATGACGGACAAGGAGGATAGAAAAACACCCTACATCGTGGCTGCAGTTTTTTATTATTTTACAGCTATTGCGCTGCGGGTGATTCCGACGGCTCAGTTGCTTCATATGTTTCTGATGGGCACAAGTATTGTTATACTGTTGCTTCTGGCACAGGTTCCTTTTTACAAAGCAAGTGCCCACGTGGCCTCATTTTCGGGTCTTATGGCTTCCGTAATGGTGATGAGCCGGATGAATGCGTGGTCTCCGGCATTGCTAATTGCTGCCATATTGGCCGTAGGATTGATTGCCTGGGCGAGGCTAGAGTTGCGCGCACACACCTCGCGCGAGGTAGTAGCGGGCTTTTTTACCGGATTTACGCCGATTTTTGTGTTATTTTACACCGTTTCTCAGGGATGAATATTTTTTCTGACATATCCAGGAAGCAACTCATTGGAGCTCTTCTTGTGGTACTTTTTGGTTTGATTCTGTATTATTCGCTCACTGTAGTTATTTATTTTGCGGTTTCTGTGGCGCTTACTATCGCTCTTTCACCTCTTATGGAAGCACTCGACAGGGTGCAGTTTCGTCAGCTGAATATTCCTGACTGGCTGAAGGCGCTGATCGGTTTAGCATCGGTGTATGTGTTTTTTTATCTGATTTTTTTGCTGATTGTGCCACCGGTGATTCAGGAGCTCAATGCCATTTCGGAGTTGAGCATGTCCGAAATTTACAAAAACCTTGAAAAGCCAATTGAAAATATTGAAAGTTGGGCGGACAATCTCGGCATAAAACCAGTCGGCTATGAATCCAACAGGGCGTATCTGACGGCCAAAAT
>CALFUW010000045.1 GCA_937929815.1 uncultured Flavobacteriales bacterium
CGAGGTCATTAAAAGTTTATAGGTACTATTCTGCTATCCGCAATCATATAAATGGTGTCGTTTTTGTTTGGTGCTACAAGGTATAAACCTGTAAACTCTCCATAAGCCGGCAAAACAGCCTTATTTCCAGACTTCCACAAACAGGGCAGTTTGATTCGTTGCCTCCCTTTGCCCCCGAGTGTAAATCCAGGATGAAGATGTCCACAGATCAAAAATTGCTTTTCTCCAATTGGTATCTCATCATGAGAGAAGAGAAGGTTTTCAACATCGAGGACGTCAGTGACTTTCAGATCAGCTGAGTGATACAATTTTTTATTCAAAATATCGTGATTGCCTTGAACAAGAAAAAATTCCGTTTCGGGATAATTCTGTAAAACCCTGGTCAGGAAATCCCATTCCATATTGTATTCCGAGTGAAATAAGTCACCTAGAAACACAACTGTTTTCGGAAGTAAAGACTCCAGGAGCCTGTTAAATCTGTGAAATTGCTTTTCGATAGCAGCTACAGGTAGGGATGCCCCGCACTTGCGAAAGTGCGAAATTTTACCAAAATGGGCATCAGCAATGATAATCATACGTCGGTCCGGCCAAAATAAGACCCGCTCATTGAGAAGTTTAAACCTGTGATCCCCGAGCTCGATATCCAGTTCTCCTTCCTTGATATGCTGCAAATTCATTGAAGTATTTTCGTCGGAAAAAATACAGCTATGTTTGGAAAAATTGAGCACATAGGGATCGCCGTAAAAAATTTGGAAGAAGCTGAAAGACGCTACACCCAATTACTTGGTATTGGTCCCTACAAGAGAGAGGAGGTAGCTTCTGAAATGGTCATCACTTCCTTTTTTATGGCAGGCCATAATAAAATTGAACTCCTGCAAGCCACCTTACCCGAGAGCGCAATTGCCAGATTTATTGATAAAAGAGGCGAAGGAATACATCACATAGCCTATGAGGTTGCAGACATCCGGGCTGAGATGGTCAGGCTTCAGGAGTTGGGATTTACTCTTTTAAATAAAGAACCAAAACCAGGGGCAGACCGCAAACTCATCTGTTTTGTACATCCGCGCGATGCCCATGGAGCATTGGTAGAGCTGTGTCAAAGTATTTGAAACTCCCGGGTGAGGTGTAATGCAGTACATGCATGCCCAGCGCAGACGCTGAATCGATATTCTGCTGATTATCGTCTACAAGGAGGGTTTCTTCTGCGCGCCATCCCATCTCTTCAAGGATATATAGAAAAAATTCCGGCTCCGGCTTTCGCATAGCGCAATCATAGCTGAGAAATATCCTCGAAAAAGCCCTTTGAAATCGCCGAGAGGTGTAGATACCATGTTTTTCCCAGATGTGGCGGATATGGGTTTCATTTGTGTTGGAGCAGAGCACCTGATTATATCCCGATTTTTTTATCTTATACAAAAGTCTGATTTTTTCATCTGGTATGGTACCCAGCATGGAGTTCCAAATGGATTTTATTGTTGGATAACTCACCCATCTTGGGAATAAAAGCTTAACTTCTCTAAAAAATTCGTGCTCGGTGATTAGACCCTTTTCATAGACGTGCGAAAAGTGCGTATTCAATACATTAATGTCAGTCTTTATGCCATACGCAGCACATTGCTCCTGAAATTGCTTGAAATTCAAGTCGATTAATACGACTCCAAAGTCCCAAATTAAATTTTTAACAGATTTCATGGAGTAGTGACTTCAGGATGTGGCATATCGTCTATGTTATTTATTTCCGAAGTAAAGTTCGTTCTTCTGAGATTAAAATTTAGGTTCCGACAATAGTTATCAATGGTAAACATCCTACCTGAAAGAGGATCAATGATTAGCATGGCAATAGGAGCCAATGGAGGGATAAATAGGTTGGCAAAGTACCAGCCGTCTATGTGAAAGGTAACCGGCATTTGTGCGCTTTCGTAGTCAGGATCATTCACCAGCACCGTGTAGCGCTGTCGGATAAATGGCAGGTAGGACGATGGCAGGACAATGAGCTGAGGAGTGACTCCGGTAAGAATTCGATTTTGAAAGCAGTCAAATACTTCAAATTGGACGTTTTGGGCATTAGAACGCACCATCACAGGATACAGTGAATTCGAAAACAAGGTCGAGCATCCGGATGTGAATGCTATCAATAACCAAACAGTAAGGATAAATGTTAAAGTTCTCATACATTCATTAGTGCTTCTTTTTTCTCGTATTTAGGCCACATGAAGTGAAATGTGGAACCCTCTAGGGGAGCTGATTTAACCCAGATACGTCCCCCTTTGTCTTCAATAATCTTTTTGACAATGGCAAGGCCTACACCCGTACTTTCTACCTCATCCCTTGCTTTTAGTGTTTGAAACATTTGGAAAATTTTTTCGTGGAAATCTGGATGAATACCTTCCCCGTTGTCCTTCACTACAAATTCTACTTCCTTCCCGTGATCGAACCATGTAACTTCTACCACTGGATGCTCACTCTGGTTGTATTTCACTCCGTTTTGGATGAGATGGCCAAGGACTTTTTCCAGGGCAGCCTTCTCTGAAAAAAGCGACATTTCAGTTTTTTGAATTTTGATTTCTATATTTTTTGGAAGGCTAAGTCTTTCGATCAGATCTGACAACAATTTTGAAATTTCAAAACTTTCGATGCGTGATTTTATCCGGCCTACCCGCGAGTATTCCAATATTCCGTTGATCAGGTTTTCCAATCTTTTGACTCTTCCTCTCAGTAGTTTAAATTGCTCTTTAGTCTCGCCCTCGAGTTTATCACCAATATCTTCCTCGATCCACTCGCTCAGGTTATTGATGGCGCGCAGAGGAGCCTTTAAGTCGTGGCTTACGATGTAGGCAAATCTGTTGAGCTCATTGTTGATCTTTTCAAGCGAGTTGTTGTAGCGGTAGATTTTCTCATCGGTCCACTTT
>CALFUW010000046.1 GCA_937929815.1 uncultured Flavobacteriales bacterium
GTTTGATCAGGTAATCAACATCGAAAATCTGATAATACCTCATCCCAGAATGCATCTGCGAAAATTTGCTTTATTGCCTGTATCCGAAATTACTCCGGATTGGATTCATCCGGGATTGAAAAAGAGGTGCATCGATCTGGCATTGGAATGTCCGGACGCTTCATATGTAGAAAAAGTGCTATGACTGAACCTTATTTTATCGCCATTGAGGGTAATATCGGGGCAGGTAAAACCACACTTGCAAAACTACTTGCGAATGCACTGAATGCCAGATTGATTCTTGAGCAGTTTGCTGAAAATCCTTTTCTCCATGAATTTTACAAAAATCCTGAGCGATGGGCATTTGCGGTGGAGATGGCTTTTATGGCAGAACGCTACAAACAGCTTCACGATCAGCTGGATAGAATAGATTTGTTTCAGCCGGTAATTGTTTCTGATTACCATCCTTTGAAGTCTAAACTCTTTTCCTCCGTAAATCTGGATGAAAAGGAATTTTATCTGTACGAACAATTTTTCGATACCCTTTTTCAGAAGATTCGCCAGCCGGATCTGATGATCTTTCTCAGAGCTGATATCCAAACATTGCTTCTAAATATCGAGAATCGGGGCAGATGGTTTGAAAGGGGCATCACACCTGAATATCTCCAAAGAATATCCGATGTGTATTCGCTCTTTTTAAAGACACTGAATATACCTGTACTTATTTTGAAGAGGGAGTCGTTCGATTTTCTTCGCTTCGAGGACCATCTGATGGCGATAGTACATGCCATTGAGACCAGAAAAATAAAAGGCAGATTATATGTATCTGCCCTTGAGGAGCTGGAAAATTTATAAAAGATTTATTCCAGAATTGTCCATGATCCAGACTGTAGCAATGGAATAGCCTGCTTGTATTTAACCTTCTTTTTCTCTCCGGTAGTCAGATTTTGAATGGTTACATGGTCGTTGCGGCCATATTTCTTTTCGCTGATTACAGGTCGTGGCGATCGTCTGGAGGGTTCGTCTGCTGTAGTACCAGGTCCTGATGTTATCAGCTCTTCACGGCGGGCTCTGACTTGGCGCACAGGAGCCTGGGCGGAGACTGATTCTTGATTTTCGACGGGTATGTAGGCGTGCATCAAGAATGACACTAACTCGCGATTGAGCTTCTCTTTCATTCTTTTGAAGAGCTCAAATGATTCAAATTTGTAGATGAGGAGCGGATCTTTTTGCTCATATACCGCGCCTTGTACAGCTTGGCGAAGGTCGTCCATATCGCGCAGATGATCTTTCCACGCTTCGTCGATGAGTGTCAGGGTTACTGATTTTTCAAAATCATGAATGACTGAGCGGCACTTTGTTTCATATGCCTTTTTGAGATTGGCAGCAATTTGCAATCCCTTGTGTCCGTCGGTAAAAGGTATGAGAATGTTTGCATACTGAGTGCCGTGTGTTTCATAAACATTTTTGATAGCAGGCCATGCTCTCGAGGCAATGGTCTCTGTCTTGGTAATGTAGTGATGCGTCACTGCTGCATAGAGTTTTCCGATAAGGTTTTCGGAGTCTTTTTTGTCAAAATCTTCCTTTGAAAAAGGTGCATCCATACCGAAATATCTAGCTAATTCTACCCGAAAAGCTTCATAGTCTTTGGTCTCTTTGTACACATCTATGATGCCGGCACACACTTGATACATTGCATCAGCAAGGTCTATGGATAGTTTTTCGCCATATAGTGCATTGCGTCGCCAGCGATAGATGACTTCCCGCTGTTTATTCATCACATCATCATACTCGAGAAGTCTTTTTCGAATGCCAAAATTGTTTTCTTCTACTTTTTTCTGAGCGCGCTCAATAGACTTGGTGACCATAGAGTGCTGAATGATATCTCCCTCTTTATGGCCTAATTTATCCATGATGGAGGCCAGACGTTCGGAGCCAAACAGGCGCATCAGATTGTCTTCGAGCGAGAGAAAAAATTGGGATGACCCAGGGTCTCCCTGTCTTCCTGCACGACCTCTGAGCTGTCTGTCAACCCGCCTTGAATCATGGCGCTCCGTACCAAGAATGGCAAGACCTCCGGCTTCACGGCTTTCAGGAGCAAGTTTTATGTCTGTACCCCGCCCAGCCATATTGGTAGCAATGGTAACTGTACCAGGCCTTCCAGCCTCGGCTACGATTTCAGCTTCTTTTTGGTGGAGTTTTGCATTGAGCACATTGTGTTTGATTTTTCTCAATGACAGCATCCTGCTGAGCAATTCGGAGGTTTCTACGTTGGTGGTACCTACAAGTACGGGTCTGTTCTGATTTACTAAATTGACGATTTCCTCAATTACGGCGTTGAACTTCTCGCGTTTGGTCTTATAGATTAAATCATCTTTGTCGATGCGTTTTACAGGCTTATTGGTAGGAATCACCACTACATCGAGCTTGTAAATATCCCAAAATTCGGCTGCCTCTGTTTCTGCTGTACCGGTCATGCCGGCCAGCTTATGGTACATCCTGAAATAATTTTGAAGTGTGATGGTGGCATAAGTCTGCGTAGATGCTTCTATCTTAACGCCCTCTTTGGCTTCAATGGCCTGGTGAAGGCCGTCTGAATACCTGCGCCCCTCCATTATGCGGCCGGTCTGCTCATCTACGATCTTTACCTTATTGTCTATCACTACATATTCCACGTCCTTTTCGAACATGGTGTAGGCTCGCACAAGCTGATTCATGATGTGGATGCGCTCACTGCGAACGGCAAAATCGCGCATAAGCTTGTCCTTTTGAGCAATTTTCTCCTCCGGAGCCATATCAGATTTTTCGATCTCCGCTACGGCCGCACCTATATCTGGCAGAATAAAAAAATCTGGCGATGTATCTTTTGAAAGAAATTCAATGCCCTTTTCAGTTAAGTCGATTTGATTATTCTTTTCTTCAATGGTAAACAGAAGAGCTGCATCCACCTTGTGCATATCTTTACCTTGCTCTTGCAGATAAAAGTTTTCAGTCTTTTGAAGAATTGTTTTGATTCCCTCTTCGCTGAGGTATTTTATCAGGGCTTTAAATTTAGGGAGACCTCTGTGCGCCCTGAGAAGATGAAATCCTCCATTTTTAGTATCACCGGCAGCAATCAGTTTTTTCGCTTCGTTGAGTTCGGTGGTCACTATTCTGCGTTGCTCTTCCACTAGACGGGCAACATAAGGCTTTAATTCTTCAAAATCTTTAAGATTGCTCTTACCTGTCGGCCCTGAAATGATCAATGGGGTACGTGCATCGTCAATCAGCACGGAGTCAACCTCATCCACAATGGCGAAATGATGTTTGCGCTGTACAATTTCTTCTGTACTGCGCGCCATATTGTCACGCAGATAGTCGAATCCAAACTCGGCATTGGTACCAAAGGTGATGTCGCACATGTAGGCCAGCTTTCGTTCACTGGAATTTGGCTGTGTTCTGTCAATACATCCTACAGATAATCCGTGAAATTCGTAAATAGGCCCCATCCAGTCTGCATCCCGCTTGGCCAGATAATCGTTGACCGTGACGACATGCACCCCTTTTCCGGCCAAGGCATTCAGATAGACCGGCAGCGTCGCTACCAATGTTTTTCCCTCGCCTGTTGCCATCTCAGCTATTTTCCCTTTATGAAGAGCGACTCCCCCTATCAGCTGCACATCATAGTGAACCATGTCCCACCTCACCGGATGTCCGGCTACAAGCCATGTACTCTGCCAGCGTGCAAATGGCTCACTGAGCTGAACATGAGATTTCCTGGCAGCCAAAGCCTTGTCAAATTCTGTGGCTGTGACCTCAAGATATTCGTTCTCAGCAAAACGTCGGGCAGTTTCGCGGACGACTGCAAATGCTTCTGGCAGAATTTCAAGTAAAACTTTTTCAATAATCTCGATTTCTTGCTTCTCCAGCTTGTCGATTTCTTCGAAGTATTTTTCTTTATCATCCACATTTTCCGTGGTTTCCGCTTTTGTTTTAAGTTCGGATATCTCTGTGGTGATCTTTTGGGTTTCGTGTGCGATCTTCGCCTTAAACTCAAGTGTTTTCCCTCTTAACTCGTCATTGGTAAGAGTTTTTAAGGTGGGATATATTTCGTTAATTTTTTTTACAAAGGGGTTGATCTCCTCTAAGTCCCGGGCATTTTTATTTCCAAATAATTTAACTAAAAACTGTTGTATCATTATACAGAAGGTAATTGATCTTAAATTCAACAAATATCGAACTTATATATCTTACAATAAAGTTAAGCAAACAGGATATCAAGGCCAACAAATACCTTTATTTCTGCTTGCGCATAGGCAGATAGTCTGCAGGATGCTCCGGCCGGCCGGGCTCAACTTCTGTAAGAGGCAAAACCTCAACACATTCCCTATGCATCTGTGACGGAAGCTTCATGTAGAGTTCGGTGCCTTTGGTTTTCCAGGCGATTGTTTCTTCAGCAATTTTTTTTATGACCTGAGCCGGATTTCCAACCACAAGACTTCTTTCAGGTATTTTCATACCCTGAGGCACAAACGACATTGCTCCTATTATGCTTTCATCGCCAATCCATACTTCATCCATGATCACGGCATTCATGCCCACCATTACATTTCGTCCGATATGTGCGCCGTGAATCATCGCTCCGTGGCCGATATGTGCCATCTCTTCCAAAATCACCGTAACTCCCGGAAACATGTGAATAACACAATTTTCCTGAACATTACACCCATCCTTTAAGATGATTCGCCCCCAGTCTCCGCGTATACGGGCACCAGGACCTACATACACATCTTTTCCAATAATGACATCTCCCAGCACAGTGGCCTGGGGATGAATGTACGCCGAGGGTTCAACAACTGGAATAAAAGAACCAAATTTGTAAATCGCCATTCTGATCACATATTTAAATACATTAATAGGATACAAAGCATGATTGCTCCACTGAATAAGACTTCCTTTACAAATACTTTTTTTCTAAAGCTTATAAAATTTCCGTATAAATAACATATTAAAGGTATACAAAAGCTAAGTACATATCCTGAAATAAAAATAGAAAATACATAATCAATTATAATTAGAATCACAGACATATACATAAAGTTTTTTCGAAATATATTTGCCTTGTTTAGAGCTTTGATTACTTCAAAGATACTAATCAAAAAAAACAATAGTAACAATGCGATATGCCACTCAAATTCCAGTTGTACGGAGATGCTGCTGACTCTCTCGCTAAATGGAGTCAATATTTTGTAATTAGATATTTTCCAAAAAAAATAAAACAAACTGTACAAGAAAAAGAAAGACATCACAATGGAAATAAGGTATACAGATATATTGATCACAGGCCTGGCGGTAAATAGGAGAATTAAAATAATCACTGGAAGAATCAAAAAAATGACCTGATAGAGAAATAATGATATAGCCACAATCAGAAATGATATGTGAAATACAGGCATCTGTATTAATTCCTGATTTTGTCTGGTAACGATGATGAAAAAAATACTGATAAAAATGATTTGATTAACGATAAAATCTAATGAAGGATTTTTGAAATACTGCAGTGTGTTAACAGTAAAAAGAAGTGGGAGATAATAAAAGGTATCCCGAATAATACCAGTTTTTGTAAAATAAAAATCTGACAAATAAACCAATCCTATATTCAGTAAAACAAACAATACAAAAGGATAAACAGAAAAGGAATTTTCTATCAATTGAGATCGCTGAAGCAAAAGGGATGCAGCTACTAAAGCAACCTGGAAGACAGATAAGACAATTGGCTTTGAAGCGGTTTTTTTTTCAAAATATTTACTTATGCCTAACAAAGGGGCGATTATTTTTGTGGCAAAATAAAGAGCATGGTTTCAAAAATTGCTTACGCGCTGGGAGATTTTTTTGAGTGGACTTTCCAAATACTACCCATTCTTGGGAATCTCCCGAATATTCTTCTTCTCATTATTGGATTTGCAGCGTTTTTCTACTGGATGAATGAGATGCGCAAGCATCAAAAGGCCGGAGAAAGATAGTTTGATGCATCAGTCTTTTCTCCTGATCATGTACTAAGGTCCTTTAATCAATTTCGCCATTTACCAATACATAGAGCGTTGATATCGGATAGCGTCATCGGTTTCGCAAACGCCTGAGAATCTTCTTTTAAAAACCACCATATTCTTATAAGCCGATGCTAGTACTTGGGGTAATGTCAGGAACTTCCCTTGACGGTTTGGATCTGGCCTTATGCAATTTCGAGGGTTTAGGGCCGATATCTTATGAAATCCTCCTGGCGAAAACCATCCCATACGACAAAGAGTGGAGACAAGAACTTTCTACACTTCATATGCGCGACGGCCGTTATCTCTGTAGTATGAACGTTCACTTTGGCCGGTACATCGCCTTTCAGATTCTTCAATTTATTGAAAGTCCTGATTTCTGGCACGTCTTAAAACGTTTTGCGAAAGAAGACTATCACAACATACTGATTAGTTCTCACGGACATACTGTCTTTCACGAGCCAAATATGGGTCTTACCACGCAGATAGGCCATGGTGCGTTTATCAGTGCGCTCACCGGTATGAATGTGGTATGTGACTTCAGGATCCAGGATGTAGCCTTAGGAGGACAGGGGGCACCACTGGTACCAATCGGTGATGAAATCTTGTTTGGCAAATATGATGCGTGTCTGAATATCGGCGGATTTGCCAATGTAAGCACCAGGACGGAAAACATTCGAAAGGCATGGGATATCTGTCCGGCCAATTTTATCCTAAACCGCTGGGCTCAGAGATTGGGAGATACTATGGACAGAGATGGAATGTATTCTGCAAAAGGGAGATTGCTATCTGATGTATTACAGCTATGGGAGGAAAAAGAATATTATAAAAAGTCTGCGCCAAAATCACTGGGTCGAGAATGGATTGAGTCCGTCTTTTTAGACCAGATATATGAGGATGCCTTTGATCCTAAGGACCTCATGTACACCGCTCTGGAGCATATAAGCCGCCGAATCTCCCATGACCTTCCCGATCGGGGAACCGTGCTTGTAACCGGGGGAGGTGCCTTTCATCCTCAATTGATCGAGCGAATCAAAGCCCGCACTGCGGCACAGTTGATCCTGCCTGATCCGGATCTGATCCATTATAAAGAGGCTTTAATTTTTGCATTGATTGGGTATCTGAGATGGCAACAGCAGCCAAACGTACTTTCATCGGTCACGGGTGCATCCGTAGACCACAGCTCGGGAGTGATCTACCACAGACAGGGCTAAAATTTATTCCTACAAACTTTTGCTAAACATATTTTCAGTCAAGCCTTTTTCAAAGAGATAGGTATCAAAAATTGCTGCAATATTTCGCAGAATCAATTGACCAAAATCCGTTGGCATCAAAGATTCTCCTTCCCAAATAAGGGCTTCATCCCGAATAAAAGATTCGATTTTTGTGCTTATGTATTCCGAATGATTATGTGAAAATAATTCTTTTGGAAAATGTATTTTTTTATTGCACATGACATTCATAATGCATTTTCGAATAGCGATATCCTTGTCAGACATTATATGACCCCGTTCAATCGGCAGTGTGCCTTGTGAGATCGCATGGATATAGGCCTCTGTTTCTTTATGATTCTGAATATAAGCTCCATGGAAATCACTGATTGAAGAAGCCCCGAGGCCGATAAGCGCCTTTGTAGTATCGGTAGTATATCCCATAAAATTTCGGTGAAGTCTGTTTTCAGACCATGCCATTGCCAGCCCGTCGTCAGGCACGGCAAAATGGTCCATTCCGATCTGAACGTAGCCTTGATCCATAAGCATCTGTCTGGCGGAGAGAAACATGGTGATTTTTTCGGAAGCGGAGGGCAGATCTTCTTCGCTGTATCGTCGCTGAGCTTTGCTCTTCCACGGTACGTGAGCGTAGGCATAATATGCAATGCGCTGTGGTTGTATCTGCGCTATTTTTTCTAAAGTAAGCTTTACGCTTTCCAGGGTTTGAAGCGGCAGCCCATACACCAGGTCCACATTGACTCCCGAAAATCCCCTGTCCCTGGCATAATCGATGATTTCCCGGGTTTTCTCAAAAGTCTGATTCCGATTGATGATGTATTGCACCTTTGGGTCAAAATCCTGAATACCGACTGAGATGCGTTTGAATCCCAGATCTGCCAAAGTGTCAATGTGTTGGAAT